>CBIHQZ010000385.1:0-6498 GCA_966212315.1 uncultured Myxococcales bacterium | reverse complement strand
AGTTCGTCCGCCGTCGGAAAGTACGCGCGCACCGCGACGTCGTCGTCGATCACTGCATTCACCAACGCTTCGGCACGCGCCACGGCTGCTTCGTCGAGGGCATCGCGATCGACATCGATGGTGCAGGCCGTTTCACCCAACCGCGACGAGACGGTGTCGGCACGCGCGATGTCGACCAGTGCACGCGAGAGCATGTGCTGCGCCGTGTGCAACGCGCGATGAACCTTGCGCCGCGGACCATCCACGCCGCCGCGCACTTCGCTTCCGACGGCAGGCAGCACGCCGTCGACGACGTGATGAACCACCCCGTCATCGTCTACTTGCACGTCGCGAATCGCGAGTCCTTGCAGCACGCCGCGGTCGGCCATCTGCCCGCCCGCCTCGGGATAGAACGCGCTTCGATCGAGCACCACGCTCGCGGCGCCTTCCCACGTCGCGTGCGCGATCACGCGCGCGTCGAACTCGAGCATCCCGGGGTCGTCGAAGTACAGTCGCTGCGTTCCCATGCGCGGTGCCTTACCACGCCGGGGTGCGGCGTTCAGCGATGCGCGCCGCGACGCGGAGCGACCGTGACGGGCGGGAGCATGAAGACGAGATCGAACGCGACACTGCTCGCCGGTCGCTCGGCCGCGTGGGGCGGAAACACGATTCCCGAGAGCGCGCGCTGCAGGCATTGCACGAGCGCGCGATCCCGCAGCACGGGCGAGTCGGTGAAGGTGGCCTCGGTGCCGTTGTCGCGCTCGGCGATGTTCACGGTGAGATACCCGCGCACGCGCGGCGCAGGGCTCACGCATCGCACGAGCTGAGGCCACGCGTCGCGTCCGATGGCGTGGACTACGGCCGAGCGCGGCAGGGGCACGTTGATCCGCAGTCCGGTCAGTTGCAGCGCAACCGGCGGTGCAGGTGGCGCGGCTTCGATCGCCCGCTGCTGCGCGCTGCGCGGTGCAACGGTCGGTGCCGTTCCGCTCCGCACGCGCGCGGCATTGAGCGCGGGCGGATTCGCCCATGCCGACGATGCGATCATCACCACGCTCACGAAGGTTGCGATCCGCGCCACGAGACTCATGCCCGAGCCATAGGGCACACGCGGCTCGCACTCCAGAAACCGACGAGCCGTCAGCGCGGAACGCTCGCTCGTGCCACACGATCGCGAATCCCGTCCCATCGTGCGTCGGACGGCACGGCTTCGAGCAGGATGGTCGTGGCGCCAGCGTCGTCGAGATCGTGCAGCGTGCCGAACAGCGCCGCGGCGTAACCGGCGGCGTCGTCGGGGAGGGTGCGTTCGAACCGATGCCCGCACGCGACACCGCGCGTGATCACGGCGGTCATCGGGTCGGCATCACGAAGCACTTCATGAAGTGCTTCGCGATCGAGCACCAACAGCCGCGCGTTCGGCGCGTAGTGCCGCGCATCCAGGCCCGGTGACGCGCGTGGGCCGCTCGCCACGGCGTGCCCGGCGCCCACGATTGCGGGCACGACGCGCGCGAGATCGTCGATCGACAGCGAACCCGGCCGCAGCACCCGTGGCGGGTCGTCGGAGACGTCGACGACGGTCGACTCGATCCCGATCTCGCAGGGGCCTGCATCGAGCACCAGATCGACGCGCCCTTCGAGCCCCTTCACCACGTGTTCGGCGCGTGTGGGCGACAAGTGCATGGACGGGTTCGCACTCGGCGCTGCAATCGGCCGCTCGACCGCACTAAGCAACGCCAGCGCGACCGGGTGATTCGGAACGCGGATCGCCATCTTCTCGAGCCCGGCCGTGAGCGAGCGCGGAATCGTCGGTCCCCGCGGAACGACCAGCGTGACCGGACCGGGCCAGAAGGCCTTCGCCAGCGTCGACGCCGCGGCCGGCCAGCGACCCGCGATCTCACGCGCCGCCGTTTCGTCTCGGACGTGCGCGATCAGCGGGTTGTTCGAAGGACGCCCTTTGGCTGCATAGATCCGCGCGATGGCATCGGCATCGTCCGCGAGACCTCCGAGCCCGTAGACCGTCTCGGTCGGAAACGCGACCAGCCCGCCTGCGAGCAGCACCTCGGCAGCTCGGCGAATCGCGGCCGGATCGGGGCTTTTTCCGCTGACGCGCAGCACTTCGGTGGGCACTCCCGCATCCTAGTGCATCCCCTGAGCCCGAGATGCCGCTTCATTGCGTCGACGCTGGTCGTTGCAATGCGCCGGGCTGAGAGCCGTTCCTGCGCCGATGCCGCGACGACCGAGCCATTGCCGCGCAGCAACGAGCGCCCAAACGTGCGCGCCATCACCACCGGTCGTGATCGCAACCTCGGTCCCGGCGTCAGAACGTTCGCATGCGCCACCTACTTCTCAGCGAGCAGTGGTTCCCTCAGATCGGGGGATCGATCAACCTCTTCGACGAGATCTACGGGCGCCGTTTTCCGCCCGGTGAACTCATCCACGTCGTCGCCGCCGACGCGCCCGGTGCGGCCGAGATCGACGCGTCGTACCAGCACCCCGTATCGCGTTTCGACGCGCGGCACTTCGCGTGGATGCGACCCGAATCGCTCGCGTCCTATGCGCGCATGGTCTACGCGGCCTCGCGCATCGTCGTGCGGGACAAGATCGACGTGATCCACTGCGCGCGCGTGATTCCCGAAGGAATCGTGGGGCTCATGCTCCATCGCACGATCGGCATCCCGTACACGGTGTGGGTGCACGGCGAAGAAGTCTCGATGTATCTCCGCTACTGGGCGAAGAAGAACCTGATGCCCGAGATCCTCGCCGAAGCGCGGGCGGTGTTCTGCAATTCGAGCTTCTCGCGCGAGAAGGCCCACACCGCGGGCGCCCGCAGCGAACGGCTGCACGTGGTGCATCCGTGCGTCGATCACTCGCGTTTCCAGGTGCCGTTCGACACGTCGGACCTTCGCGAGCGGTTCGGGCTCGAGGGCAAGACCGTGATTCTCTCGGTTGGAAGGCTCACGCGCCGCAAAGGCCACGATCACGTGCTGCAGGCGCTGGCGCGATTGAACCGCAAGGACGTGGTCTATCTCGTCCTGTCCGACGGCGAGCTCGAAGGCGAGTTGCACGCGCTCACCAAGGAACTCGGGCTCGAGGACACGGTGCGCTTCGTCGGGCCGGTCGATTCGCGCGAACTGCCTCGCTACTACGCGGCGAGCGACATCTTCGTGATGGCGAATCGCACGCTTCCCGACGGCGACGTCGAGGGCTTCGGTCTCGTGTTCCTCGAGGCCAGCGCATCGGGCCTTCCCGTTCTCGCGGGGCGTTCGGGAGGCGTACCGGACGCAGTGCAGGACAACGTCAGCGGTCTCCTGGTCGACGGCTCGTCCGTCACCGAGATCACGACCGCGCTCGAGCGCCTGATCGACGACCCGGAACTGCGCCGCCGCCTCGGCCGCGACGGTCGCGCGTGGGCCGCCGAGCGATTCTCGTGGGACAAAGCCGCCGAGCGCGTTCGCGAGATTTCGGGAGTGTCCGCGCCCAAGGCGAACCCTCCGAAACGTCCCAGCGCGTCGCAATTCGCGGCCGTCAGCGCTCGCTGAACGTCGGTTTTCGAGCCGAAGAATTCAGGCACCACCCCCCTGTGGGCATCGCCGACAAATCAGCTTGAAATCGGATCCACGGTCGTCGTAAGGGCGCCCCACCCGTAGGGGTGGACAGCTTTCGGTGCGGGCGCCGAAGTCCGCGAGCTCGCAAGACAAGTTCGAACCTAGAGCGGCCTGGCTTCGCGTGGTCGGAAGGCATGCCGGGTGAATCCGCGTGTTTCCCGGACGGTTCACGGGGCTGTGGATAACCTGTGGGGAATTCGGGCCTGAAAACGCCGCGGATAGACCCGCTGTCAAGCAGGTTCGCCCGTGACGCGTCAGGCTGCAGGACGGGGCTTCGAGCTCGTGTGCGAGAACTGCACGAGGCTTACGGGGGTCAAGCAATGGCGGCCTCGAGCACGCGGAAGAACTCCGCGCATCGGGTTGCGTCCATGGCGCCGGGCGCGGCGTGTGCGAATCAGCGCGTGCCGCCCGACGGCGCACGGCAGGTACCCGCTCGATCGGGGTAGTTCGCGCCGGGCGCATAGTAGCACTCGAGGCCATCGAGACACTGGATGCCTGCGATGCCGCCGCAGGTCTCGCCGACGTTCGCGCGGTGCAGGCAGGTGCCCGCTTGATCAGGGTGATCCTGGCCCGCGGGATACACGCAGGTGAGCCCCGACTGGCACTGGATCGCCGCGATGCCGCCGCAGGTCTCGCCCGCACCGGCGCCGCTGCGCTGGCAGGTGCCGGCCTGGTCCGGATAGCTCGGGCCGGCGGGATACACGCAGCGCAGACCCGCGTCGCACTGGATGCCGGCGATGCCACCGCAGGTGTGTCCCTCACCGGCGCCCGTGCTGCCGCGCGCGCAGTTGTAGTTGCACGAACGAACTTCGTTGCACGTCCACGCAGGCGTTCCGGCCGCGATCGCACACGCCGGATGCATCAAGCCTTCCTCGTCGCAGTCGCTCGCCTCGTTGCAGTAACCAGTTGCGAGTCGCACGTAGTCGGTCGTCGTGCCGAGCCGCGCGAGGTGCAGGGTGGATTCACCCGAGTCGGCATTGGCGTCGACGGTGTAGCGGTAGACCTCGAGGGCGCCGCCGGCCTCGGGATGCAGCGTGATGCGAGTGTCGGTCGCGGTGAAGTACCCGTCGGTGCGCGAGTGCGCGACCAGGCAGCGCGCCGCCGGGCCGCAGTAGGCGTCGATGAAGTAGTGATGACCGCGATGATCGGGCGAGGGCTCGAAGACGATCGTGGTGATCATCGCGGGGCTGCTGTGCTGGAACGAACCCACCAGGTGCTCCCACGCGCTCGAGCGAACCTCTTCGGCGGTTACGCCGTCACCGTCGGTCGCATCGGTGTCGACCGCGCACCCGCTCGCTGCCAGTGCCAGAAGTCCCGAGAACACCATTCCTGCGATTCGCATCGTCGCCCGCTCCCGCCCTCGTCGGAGGCCATGTAGGCCCGTGAAGGCGACTGCCTACTACGTGAGCGAACCTGGGGTGTCAAGGCGACCCGAGCAGCTCGCGGCGACGCGTGCCACGACCGACGCCTCGATCTTCGTGCGAGCGAGGTGCGGGCGTCGGCGCGGGGCGCGCGGATTGCGGGCGCCACCACTTCGCGCACATCGGACAGGGCACTCGAAACGCCAGCGTCCCCGGGCAGAGTTGAACTGCCGGCCAACGGTTTAGGAAACCGCTGCTCTATCCTCTGAGCTACGGGGACACGCGGCCGCTGACGGTCGCGTATGGAAACGAGGCGGGAAGCTATCCTCGCGCGCGGGGCAGTCAAGCAGACGTTGCCGTGCGCGCGACGAGATCACTCGGTCAGTGCGGGAAGTCGTCGGCGATGATGCGTTCGATGCAGCGTTCCGCGAGCGCGGTGATGGTGAGCGCGGGGTTCACGCCGCCGGCCGAGCGCGGCATGAGCGATCCGTCGAGCACGTAGAGCTTCTGATAGTTGTTCACGCGGCCGTAAAGATCGGTCGCGGTGCCGATCGTCATGCCGCCGAGCGGGTGGTACGTGAAGCCGGTGAGGATGCCGTCGATGCGGAGCTGCCCGTTGAGCGCGCTGCCGCTGAGCGTTCCGCCGTTCGCGGTGTTCAGTCGGTCCGCGAGGTTCTGCATCGCCATCGTCGGCACATCCGCGGAACCAGGGGGCCAGTTGATCACGGCCTTGTCATTAGCCGCGTCGTAGGTGAACTCGCCCGAACCGGTGTCGAGACACATGCCGAGTTGCAACAGGCAGTTGCACTCCGTGCCGCTCGGGAACTGCGCATGTTCGACGAGTGCGGGGCTCACGGGGTTGTTGAAGTCGGCGATGGCCTGACCGGCAAAACTCGCCTGTCCGACGCCGGTGCTCTCGTTGAGTCCCCACCGCATGAACATCGCGTTGCCGTTGTTGCCGAAGTTCTTGCCGACGTTGTTGTCGAGCAGAGGGAGCAGCCCCTTCGCCTTTGCTTTCACGAACAGATTGTTCGTCCCGTTGCAGCCCGCGGAGACGAACAGGTAGTCGCACACGAACGACTTCGTCGCGACGACGCGGCCGAACTCGTCGATCTCGTCGACCATCGCGACGTACTTGCCGGACTCGGCCTTCGTGATGTCGCGCACGAGATGCTGCGGAAGGATCTGGCAGTGGCCCGAGTCTTCCGCGGCTTTGAGATACGTTTGATCGAGCGAGATCTTCGAGCCGTTGTTGTTGCCGTAGATCACTTCGCCGTTGAGCGCGCTGCGCGGATACATGCCCGTTGCTTCGCCGCGCACGATGTCCCAATCGACACCGACGTCGACCGCTTCCCATCCCACGCCGGCGCGTTCTGCCTGCGCGCGGAACACGTGCTCGGAAGTAAACTCGGGGAGCGCGAGGACGTCGTCCGGGCAGTGCGTTGCCCGCAGCATCGTGCGGGCGCGCGGGAAATACGTGTTCGCCATCTCGGTGTACGAAACGCCCGACGGGAACACGTGATTGAACGACGCTTCGCGAGGCGTGAGCAGCATGC
>CBIHQZ010000384.1:0-6499 GCA_966212315.1 uncultured Myxococcales bacterium | reverse complement strand
ATGCGAAACGCCATCGCACCGGCGCCGGCCGGCCGAGGATTGCGTCGAGCAGCGACGACGGCATCGAAGCGGGTACGACCGGTGGAAGCGCGAGGGGCACCGGGGGTCGGAAATCGCTCGCCGAGAACCCGGCGGGCACCTGGCCAGGAACGAGTTGGTCCGGCGGGACGATCCCGCCGAGCGGCATCTGGGGCGGTGCGATCACCGGGGACGGAACGTCCTGCGCAGGGTTCACACCCGCGGCTTCGCGCGGCGCGCTCATCACCACGACGAACCCGAGCAGCATCAACAGGACTGGCCACATGTCGCGCGGCGTGATCCGTCGCGACGCCCTGACTTCGACCGAATGAATCGCGACGACGGACGCGCGCGGCACCACGATCTCGGGAACGAACTCGCCCGCGCGCGTCCCGCGATAGCTCGCATCGAAGCACTGCTTCCCGCGCGACTGGTCCTCGGTCAGTGCTTCGTCCCCAGGCAACGGTGGCGAGGTCGCACTCGCGCGGACTCGAAGTCGCGCGTGAGGATCCGCGAGCGGCGTCGGGCACACGATCGCGCGAATCATTCCCGGTGACGGAATCGCGTAGCGACCGAGGGGCAGGCGCATCTGATCGCCGTCGCCCGGCTTCCAATCGTTCGTGGTGACGGGCACCCGACGCGTCTCGTCGTTCCGGTCGAACGGCCCCACCATCGCGAACAGCCCGGCCATGGACGCGAGCACCATCAGCGCGCCGAACCAGACGATGATCCGCCCCTTCATCGCTCCACCGGGCCGCGCAATCGGAGCGAGAAATACCGGTCGGATACGAAGGTCGGGCTCACGGTTCGAGACGATGGCGAGAGAGCACTACCTCGTCAAGCAGCAGGCGGGGATGGCGTGCTAACAAGACGCGTTCGCATGCGCAGGATCGCCGTCGAAGTCTTCGTCGTGTTCGTGCTCGCCGCCGTCGGCGGTGCGGTCGTCGCGCGACGCGTGCTCGTGGAGCCGGCCGTCGACGCGATTCGCAACGGCGCGATGCAGATCCCCGCACCGCCGCCGAGCGCGATGCAACAAGCACAAGACGATCGACGCTCGGTCGCGCTCTCGTCGCTTCTCGACTCGACGCGCACAGCGCCCGCGCCGGTCGCACCCGCCGCGAACCAGCACGCGGCCGGTATCGCGGTGCAGCCATCGGTCCGTCGCGAAGGCACGCGTGTGCACATCGATCTGCACGGCGCCGAAGCGAACAGCGATGCGCTCGCCGGCGCGACGGTCCTGCCGCGTGATCCCTCCCTCGGCGGCGGATACGTCGTCCAGTCGATCGATCAGGCGGGGCTTCTCGCCGCGGCCGGGATTCAACCGGGCGACGTGATCGTCGCGGTGAACGACATGCCGACGCGGACCGCCGATGAAGCGCTGACGGCCTTCGCACTCGCGCGCTCGACGCCATCCACCACCCTGAGGCTCGAGCGTGGGAACCGCACTTTCGAGGTGGTTGCCGATCTCGTGCGGTAGAACTGGCGTCGATGGTCGCTGCGGCACACACGATCGCACGCGTCGTCCGGCGAGCAACGCTCGTCGCGGCGGTCGTATTGCTCGCGGGGTCGACCGCCGGCGCGCAGCATCACGGCGACCACCACCATCACTCGCGCACACGCGCGCGTTCTTCCCATCACGACGCGGCGTCTCCGCATCACGCCCCCGCAGTTACGGAGCACGCCGCCAGCGCGTCCGAAGCACCCGACGAACTCCCGCCGATCGTGGCGTCGTCGAGTGCTCCTCCCACGTCCTCGTCGAGTCCGCCGCTCGATGACACGCCGCCGACACCGGCCGAAGACGCCGCCGCCGCACGCGCGCTCGGTGGCGACGGCAACGACGTCCCCGATCCGATCGCCGACGAAGCCGACACGATGGGCACTGCCGAAGGCGAAGACTTCGGGCCGCGCGCGGAGGTCGCCGACGAGATCGCCGCGCTCTCGGATCGCGCGTGTCTCAGGGCGCTGCAACGTGCGCAGGTTCCGTTCGAACGCGTGCATCACTCGGTGCCGGGAATCGAACTTCCGATCAGGGTCGTGGGCCCCATTGCCGGTGTGCGCTACCGCGCGAGCGATCGGCTCGAGATCCACGAGTTGATGGACTGTCGCCTCGGCGTCGCACTCGTCCGCTTCTCACGCATGCTGCGTCGGCTCGGCATTCACGAGGTCACGCACTACTCGACGTACCGACCCGCTGACTCGCATGCCGTCGCTCGAAGTCCCGTCCAAGCCCGTCACGCGGGCGGGATGGCGATCGATGCTGCGTGGTTCATTCGCGACGACGGCGGGCGATTCAACGTCGAACGCGATTTCCACGGGCGGCGCGGTCGGTTGGTGTGCGGTCCGACCGCGCGCGTTCCGGCTCACGAAGGCGCGCGGCTGCTACGAACGATCGCCTGCGATTCGGCGCGGCGCGGGCTGTTCACCGTGATCCTGACGCCGAATTTCAACTACGCGCACCGCAATCATTTCCATCTCGAAGTCACGCGCCACGCGAACTGGCGCTTCGTCCACTAGACGCTACGCAGTGCGCGCGATCGCGCTCGAACCCGCGGTCGTCGTGCCGCGCAGGCGCAACCCGAGCGCGAAGAGCAACCCGCCCGACGCGTAGAGAAACGCGCCGAACATCATGGCGAACCGATGCGGGCCCATCGACGGGAGCAGCGCCGCCAACGAACCGAGCGCGACCCACGACAGTCCCTCGAGCCATTCCGTGCGATCGCCCGCGAGGCGCTGATCATCGTCGAGCGCACCGAGCATGGTCAGCGCGCCGTGCGAGATCGACCACCACGAGAGCAGTGTCACCAGCGCAAACGGCCCCATCGGAACGCCGAATGCGACCAAGGCGCCGGCGACGATCCCGAGCACGCCGTTGGCAATTCCCGTCCACCAGCGCGCGTCGTGCGACGTCGCGCCCGAGAGCAGCGTTGCGGCGAGTTGGAAGAGACCGTCGATCGTCGCGATCGCGAAGAACAACCCGGCCACCGAGGTCCACGATGCGCCGGGGCGCAGTAACACCACGGTGCTCAACACCACGGCCAGCGCCCCGCGAAGCAACGGCGCCCACCATTCCTCGAGCAACGAGGCGGTGCCTTGCGATGCGCGCGGGCGTGGCTTCTCGATCGCCAGCATGAGCGACGATTCGACCGCGGACTTCTCGCGCTCGATCGATGACCACTCGCGGTCTACTCGCATCTTCGTCGAAGCCCACTCGACGTCGTGATGCGTGCGCACGAGTCGCTGCACGTCGGCTTCGGCGAGCGCCACGCGCGCATCGAGACGATCGATCCCGCGATGGAGTTCGTCGGTCTCGCGCCCGCCCACATCGACGGCCGTGACTCGGTGATGAAGCCGATGGAGTTCCGCGCGCACGCCGTTCATCGCGGCGCGGCGCTCTTCGACCGACAGGCGCTTTCGTTCGTCGAGCTTGCGCGAGATCGCGCGGATGTCCGCCTTCCAGCGACGCAGCCGTTCGTCGACCGATGTGCGCATTCGGGCCGCTTCGGCACCACGCAGATCGCGCAGCCGTGTGGCCGCGAGACGCAGCGCTTCCTCCTGCTGCTTCAACACCTGCAACTGGCGCTTTTCCCGCTCCGCCGAGAGGGCGCGCGCCTCGGCCATGAGCACGTCCGTGCGCGAACTCTCGCCACGAAGCTGTCGCTCCGCACGATCCGAAAACATCTCATGCTCCGTCATGGCACACCTCCGTGCGCAATCTCGCGCGCTGACCCGATGCTCGAGATCGGGGGTGCGACCGACGTGCCGACGACAGCCGAGAGGACGACTTCGGTCAGCAGCGTGGCGCCGCGGCACGGACTCGATGCCGGAGATAGCTCACGCGCGCTGCATGACGATGCGATACACGGGCAGGCCGTCGGCGATCGCGCGGATCTCGCGATTGGAACGCGCCGGCGCGAACGGGCTCTCGGTCACGAAACGCTCCCCCGCGGGCGCGGTGTTGCGGAACGCGGCGTGCGCTTCGAAGCGAGCCAGGTATTCGTCCGCACGCCCCTCGACGTCGGTCTGCACGAACACCAGGCCGCCCGGCTTCACCACCCGCGCGAGCTGCTCGACGAGTTCGTCGGCGACCACCATGCGTTTCGCGTGACGCTTCTTCCACCACGGATCGGGAAAGTGGATCGCGACCGCATCGATGCTGGCATCGGGTCGAATCCGCACGAGTGCCGCGCGCGCGTCTTCGGCGAAGCACTTCGCGTTGGCCATCTTCCGCGTCACGAACTTCTCCGCGAGCAGCGCCGCATGCTTCTTCCGGATCTCGAGCGCGATCACGCGCCAGTCGGGACGGATCTCCGCGAGCGTGAGCGCGAACGCACCGCGTCCCGAGCCGATCTCGAGAAGCACCGGCCCCGCGCCCGGCAGGATCGACTCGATCGTGACCTCTTCGCCCGCGGGCAGTTGCGGTGCATTCCCGTAGGGATTGTTCTTCATCGCTTCATCGCGTTCGTCTGGTCCCGATGTGCCCGCACTGCTACCGTGCGCCGCCGGAAGGATCAATCGTGGAACGCTCAGACCGCTACCGTTGTCCGCGCTGCAAAGGCGCACTCGTCGCCACCGAACACGCGAACGAATGCCACGCGTGCAACCTGTCGTACCCGGTGATCGACGGAATCCCCACGTTCATTCCCTCCGAAGCGACACCGATCGCGGATGACCGTCGCAACCCCCGTCGCTGAAGCGCCTGCGCCGCCGCCGTCGCTGCCACGCGTGATCACGAACCCGCTCTTCGCGACGCTGCTCGCGGCGCTCGCGGGCGCCTTCTATTTCCTCGGCTTCGCGGGCTTCGAGATCTGGCCGCTGTCGCTGGTCGCGCTCGTCCCGCTGCTGCTCGCGCTGCGCGGTCGACAGGGGTTCCGTGCGTTCGCGCTCGGTTGGTTGATGGGGACGGTGACCAACGCCGGCGGCTTCTACTGGATCGTCTCGATGCTGCGGACGTTCTCGGGCTTCCGCGTGATCCTGTGCATCGCGTTCAGCTCGCTCTTGTGGGCCGCGCAGGGTCTGCAGTTCGGGTTCTTCGCGTGGTTCGTCGCGCGCGCGGACCAGTGGAAGGTGCCGCGCTTGCTCTCGGTGCCGGCCGCGCTCGGCGCGCTCGAACTCGTCTTCCCGCTGCTCTTTCCGTCGTACACCGCCAACTCGCTGCACAACGTTCCGCTGCTCATCCAGACTGCTGATCTCGGCGGGCCGATTCTGATCAGCATGGCGATGGCGGCGGGCTCGGCCGCGATCGACGACACGATCGTTGGATGGCGCACCCGCAGCTCGTGGCGCACGCGACTCGCGCCGATGCTGGTTCCACTCGTGTGGTGGACGTTCGCGATTCCGTACGGCGCGTTCCGCATTCATCAGGTCGACGTCGAGAACCGCACCGCACCTGCGCTGCGTGTCGCGGTGGTGCAAGAGAACCTCGGACTGATCGAGAAACGCGACGAGCCGGAGATGTCGCTCGATCGTCATCTCGCCACGACGCGGCAGCTCGAGTCGTCGCGATCGCTCGACTTCGTCGTGTGGTCCGAGAGTGCGGTTTCGTTTCTGCTGCGCACCGACACCGCGAACATCCAGACCGAACTGCCGCCGTGGGATCTGCACGTGCCGGTGCTCCTGGGCGCGCTCTCGTCGCGCAACGGGCGCTTCTTCAACACCGCGTTCATGACGGGCTACGACGGTGCGATCGCGGGTACGTACGACAAGACGTACCTCCTCGCGTTCGGCGAGTACCTCCCCGGCGGCGAGATGTTCCCGAAGCTCTACGAGATGTCCCCGCACTCGGGGCACTTCACGCGCGGGTCGCGGATGGTGTCGCTGCCGCTGCCCGGTGATTCCCCGAGCACGCCGCGGCTCGTGATGCCGTTGATCTGTTACGAGGACATCCTCCCGCGCTTCGTGCGCGACTTTCAGAACGCATCGCACGCGACCCTGTTCGCAGTGATCCTCAACGACGCGTGGTTCGGCAACACCGCCGAGCCGTGGATCCACTTCGCACTCTCGAAGTTCCGCTCCATCGAACACCGTCGCGACTTCGTGCGCGCCGCGAACTCGGGCGTCTCAGGCTTCGTCGACGCCGCCGGCCGCGTGATCGCGCACGGGGGATCGTTCCGCACCGAGGCGCCGGTCGCGACCGTGCACCTTCGCACCCGACACACTGTCTACGGCTACCTCGGCGACTGGGCCGCGTGGCTCGCGGTCGCGTTCACGCTGTGGATGATCCGTCCGCGCTGGAAAATCCTCGGCGCCCGTTAGCTCCGCCTCCGCTCGCGATCGTGCCCGTGCCCGTGCTCGGATTCCGCTCCCGCTCTTCCGCCTCCCGAACCTCCACCCCGCCGGCTCATCGCGGGATGGGAGCCTGGCGTACGCACGCTCCCGCCGCCCGCCCGCCGTTTGACACAACCGTGAATACCATTTACGAACTACCCATGGTTCACGCTTCACCGACGCCGACCACCCGCGAGCGCCGCCACGAACAGAACCT
>CBIHQZ010000383.1:0-6499 GCA_966212315.1 uncultured Myxococcales bacterium | reverse complement strand
GATGAGGCGCTCGAACACGACGAAGAACACGAGCAGCAGGAGCAGATGCCGGAAGATCGTCAGCAGCCCGACGAAGAGCAGCAGGACGATGGTGCGGCGGACGTTTCGATCGGTGAGGTGCGCGCGGAGCATGCGCGCGGGAGTCTACCCGTGCCGATGCCCGGCGGCGTCGCAACGCGCGTCTTCCCAACCGACCCAATACGGGCCATCGGGGCCGTGCTCGCGTTTCCACACCGGGACCCGCGCCTTGATCTCGTCGATCAATCGCCGGCACGCGGTGAACGCTTCCGCTCGATGCGGCGCACTCGCTACGCACACCACCGCCCAATCGCCGACCCGCAACGAACCGACGCGATGAAGCGCCGCGACCCGCACGCCCGGCATCGACGCGGCGATCTCGTCGCCGATCCGCTGCATCTCCTTCACCGCCATCGTTCCGTACGCTTCGTACTCGAGCAGCGAGACCGCGCGCCCCTCGTTGTGATCACGCACCGCGCCGACGAAGACATCGATCCCGCCCGCCATCGAATGCTGAACGGCTTCGAGCAGCGGCTGGATCTCGAGCGGTCGCTCCCACACGTCGAACACGATCAGCCTCCGTCCTGCTCGTCGCGCACCCAATGCCCCGATCGTCCGCCCGACTTCTCTTCGAGGCGTATCGACTCGATGCACATCGCGCGATCGACGCCCTTCAACATGTCGTAGAGCGTGAGCGCTGCGACCGATGCCGCCGTCATCGCTTCCATCTCCACCCCGGTGCGATCGCGTGCCTCGGCCGTGGCTTCGATCGCAACCCCGTCGTCGCCAACCTGCAACTCGACCGCGACGCGCGTGAGTGCGATCGAATGGCAGAGCGGAATCAACTCGGGTGTGCGCTTCGCGGCCATGATGCCTGCCAGCCGCGCTGTTGCCAGCACGTCGCCTTTGGCGGTTCTTCCGCTGCGCAGCGCCTCCGCCGTGGCGGGCATCATCCGAAGGAATCCGCGGGCTACTGCGCGTCGCGACGTTTCGGTCTTCGCGCCGACGTCGACCATGTGGACGTGCCCTTCCGCGTCGAGGTGGGTGGACACCGACTGCGGCGGCGAGGGTTCTTCGTCGTGCGGGCGATTCGACATGCTCATGCCTCGATGATTGACGGAGCCGCTTGCGGCCGCGCTACGGGTACACTACGCGAACGCCATGGTCCACGCCCTGCGAGTCCTGCACCCGATCGCGACGCCGCCGCGGCCATCGCTCGAGGTGCAACGCACGAGCGCACGCGCCGTACGCATCAGCGTCACGGACCGCTGCGACATGGCGTGCGTGTACTGCCGGCCGTCGCGCGCGGATGGCTATCTCCCGGCCGAAGACCGGCTCGATGTCGGTGAGTGGGATGCTCTCGTGCGCGGGCTCGTGGCCGCCGGCATTCGTCGCGTGCGCATCACTGGTGGCGAGCCATTGCTGTTCGCGGGGATCGTCGATGTGGTGCGAAGGATCCGTGCACTCGGTGTCGAAGACCTCGCGCTCACCACCAACGCATCGCGCCTCTCCGCCCTCGCGAAGCCGCTACGCGACGCGGGACTCGCGCGCATCAACGTCTCGATCGATTCACTCGACCCGGCGGTGTTCGCGAAGCTCACGCGCGGCGGTGATCTCGACGAAGTGCTCGCGGGCATCGACGCCGGACTCGCGGCCGGCTTCGACGAAGTGAAGACCAACACCGTGGTGCTCCGCGGCGAGAACGACGGCGAGATCGAATCGATCACGCGCTGGGCCTGGGCGCGCGGGATCACGCCGCGGTTTCTCGAAGTGATGGGCGTGGGCGAGGGGGCGAAGCTCTTTCGCACCCAGGGCGTCGGCTACGCCGAGATCCGCGCGCGCCTCGCGAGCTTGATCCAAGCCGACGATGCGCAGATCGAACGCGACCGCGGCCCCGCGAAGTACGTGGCCTCGCGCGACGGGCGGCATCGCGTAGGCTTCATCACCGGCACCACCGATACGTTCTGCGGCGATTGCGATCGCCTCCGCGCCACCAGCGACGGCGTGCTCCGCCCCTGCCTGTCGCGCAACGAAGGGGTCGACGTGAGTGATGTCCTCGCGGCGCCTCTCGCGAGCGAAGCGCGCGATGCGCAGGTGGCCGAGCGCCTCGTCGAAGCGTGGGCGATGAAGCCCGATGCCGCCTGGAAGGGCTGCACCGAGGCGACCGCGGCCGACGTGTCGATGCGCGCGACCGGCGGGTGAGAGCGTTCGACAGCGCGTTCGCTTGATACACTCGCCGCCGTGAACGCAGCGGGCGAACGCGACCCTCGGATCGGCACGCTGCTGGCGGGCAAGTACGAGATCGTGCGTCTGCTCGGTGAAGGCGGGATGGGGGCCGTGTACGAAGCGCGGCATCGATTCACGCAGCGACGCGTGGCGATCAAGATGCTGCACGCGCACACCGCCGGCACCAAGGACGCAGCGGCGCGCTTCTTCCAGGAGGCGCAGGCGCCGTCGTCGATTCGGCACCCCGGCATCGCCGAAGTGCTCGATGCCGGAACCGACACCGACGGCGCGCTCTACATCGCGATGGAGTTCCTCGACGGCGAAGACCTCTCGGGCGTGATGGCCCGCGGCCCGATCGATCCACTGCTCGTCGCACGCGTCGCATGGCAGATCCTCGATGCACTCGAAGCGGCGCATCGGCACGGGTTCGTGCATCGCGACATCAAGCCGCAGAACATCTTTCTCGCGCGCGACGAACGCGACGTGGCCCGCGCCCGACTCGTCGACTTCGGCATCGCCCGCCAGGCCGATGCAACGTCCGCGGTGCATCTCACCAACACCGGCGCGATTCTCGGCACGCCGATGTACATGTCGCCCGAACAAGCCCGCGGCGAACGCGTCGACGGCCGTTCGGATCTCTGGTCGCTCGGCGCGACGATGTTCCACGCACTCACCGGCCGCGGTCCGTTCGTGGGCGCGAACTACAACCTGCTCATCATCGCGATCGTGACGACCGCGCCTGCATCGATCGACGCGCTCCGACCCGATCTGCCGGTCGCGCTGCGCGACGTGATCCGTCGCGCGCTCGAGCCCGATCTCGCGAACCGCTGGCCCGATGCGCGCGCGATGGCGACCGCCCTCGAAGCGATCGAGGGTGTGCTCACGCCGATCGAGTTCGCGTTCGCGCGCCCGCGACTCACCGACCCGCCGCGCGGACCGGTGACGCCTCTCGCTGCGACACCGGCCGAGGCACTGCTGCCGACGCTGGCATCCTACGAAACGCCTCCGCCGATCACGCCGTCCGCCAACCGATCCGCCGAGATGATCGCCCCGACGCGCGAAGCCACCAGTGCGGGAACGCCGCTCGCGTGGGGGCGCGATTCGCACGATGCGGCGCGCGTGAATGCCGTCGCTGTGCCCGGCGACGGGACGCCCATCGCCGCGAACCCGCCGTCGCGCGCGCGTTGGTACATCGGTGTTCCGGCACTGTTGCTCTGCGCGGGAATCGCGGGATTCGCGCTGCGATCACGCACGCCGCCGACGGCGCCGGTGGTGCCTTCGGTCGACGCATCCGAAGTGCCGCATCCCATCGCGCCCGCCAGCCTCGCGGTCGTCGCACCTCATCGACCCGCGTTTCGCTGGACGCGGCCGCGCGGCGTCGAAGCGGTATCGCTCGAGGTGTGCCGTGATCGCGCGTGTCGAGACGTCGTCGCGCGAACGTACGTGTCCGGCGATTCGGGAACGCTCGATCGCGATCTCGAGCCGGGCCGCTGGTACTGGCGTTTGCGCGGGCTCTCACAGGGGCGCAGTGCCGAGCGCACCAGCGCGACGTGGTTGTTCACCGTGCGCCCGGGCAGCGCGATCCACGCGACGAGCGCGAACACGATTGGCGATGTCGACGGCGATGGCATCGCGGACGTGATCATCGCGGCACCGCGCGCGGAGACCTCACTCGGTGGCGTGCTGCTCTACCGATCGAGCGCGCGCGGGATCGCGGGTCAACCGGTGGCGCTGCTCGGCGTCGACGGCGCCAACGGTCGATTCGGCGCTGCCCTGACGACAGTGGGCGATGTCGACGGCGACGGCCTCGCGGATCTCGTAGTCGGCGCGCCCGAGACCTTTCTTCGCAGCGGGCGTGCGTACGTGTTCGCCGGTCGCACCGGTGAATGGAGTGCGTCGCGCGTCCACCTCGTGCGCGGCATCGACGAGCCCGAGTCGTTCTTCGGCGCAGCCATCGCAGCGCTCGGCGACACGAACGGCGACGGCTTCGCGGATATCGCGATCGCACAATGGGGCGCGAGCGAGCAGGCGGGACGCGTGCTCGTGTTCAACGGGAGCGCACAAGGGCTGAGCGAGACGCCGACGGTCACGTTGCAAGGCAGCAACGGCGACGCGGAGGCTTTCGGTGCTTCCATCGCGGGCGCGGGCGATGTGAACGGCGACGGGTTCGCAGACCTCGTCGTCGGTGCAGCCGCTGCTTCGAATCACGCGGGTCGCGCGTATGTGTTCCTCGGCGGCGCGGCAGGCATCGCGAGCGACGCGGCGCGCGTGATCGAACCGGTGGATGCCGGCGACGGCGCATTCGGCGATTCGGTCGCGAGTGCGGGCGACGTGAACGGTGACGGCTTCGCGGACGTGGCGATCGCGGCTCCGCGTGCGAATGGCGGAAGCGGTCGCGTGCACGTGTATCTGGGCAGCACGTTCGGCCTCGGCGCGCGACCGGTTGCGACGCTCGCGCCACCCGATGCGAGCGCCGACGGCGCGCACTTCGGTTCTGCCATCGCCGCGGGCGACGTGAACGGTGACGGCTTCGACGACGTGGTGATCGGCGCCGATCGCGTGGCCTCGCGCGCGGGCGCTGCGTTCGTGTACTTCGGGAGCGCCGCCGCGCCGCCGATCCTGCAGGCGACGCCGAACGCGACGTTGCGCGCCGGTGACGACGCGGGCGGGGCGGCGCGCTTCGGGGCGAGCGTCAGCGTGGTGGGCGATCTCGACGCCGACGGCCATGGTGAGATCGTCGTCGGCGCACCGGATGCCCACGCGGGAGCGGGCGCTGCGTACGTCTTCGGCGGCACGACACTCGCGACACCGACCGAACTCACCGCACCGCGCTGGCCCGATGCGCGCTTCGGCGACGCGATCGCGCGGTAGCGCAGCGACTCACTCAACCCGCAGCAGCATCACCTTCAAGTAATCGCCTTCGGGAAACGCGGGGAGGCGCGGGTGATCCGGCGGCGCGCCCCACGCATCGAGCGACTGCAACGAACGCTTCGCCCGTCGCGCACCCTCGGCCACGGTCTCCGCGAACGCCTCGCGCCCGACGTGACTCGAGCACGACGCCGCGACGTAGAACCCGCCCGGCACGATGAGTGACAACGACGCCGCATGCAGCGCGCGATAGCTCTTGAGCGCGGCCTCCACGCTGTCCTCGCGCGGCGCGAAGCTGGGGGGATCGGCGACGATCAGGTCGTAGCGCGCGCGTTCGCGTGTTCGCTGCGCGAGATGCGCCGGCACGTCGGCTGCCACCGCCTTGTGCTTCGCTGCGTCGAGCCCGTTCTCGCGCCACGCCTGCTCCGCGAGCGCGATCGCACCGGGCGCGACATCGACCGTCTCCACCGACGCCGCGCCGCCGAGCCCGGCCGCGATCGAGAAACCGCCGGTGTACGAGTAGAGATTCATCGTGCGCAGCCCGCGCGCGATCTCGCGCACGCGCGCTCGCGAGTCGCGCTGGTCGATGAACATCCCCGTCTTCTGCCCGCGCATCAGATCGACCCGCAGCGACATCCCGCGCTCGCGCACCGTGATCACTTCGTCGGGCGCCGGACCCCACGCCACCGTCGCCTTCACCACGTCGCCGCGCGTGCCCGACTCGCGACGGAGCAGCGTCTCGATGCCGCGCGCCGCGAGCACGGGGCGCAGCGCTTCGACGAACATGTCGCCGCGAATGCGCGCGCCGGTGCCGTCGGTCTTCGCCACCGCGAACTTGCCGTATACGTCGCACACGAAGCCGGGCAACCGATCGCCCTCGCCGTGCACGAGACGGTAGGTATCGGTGTCGCCCGGGATCACGCGCGCACGCAGTGCGTCCGCGCGTGCGATGCGGGCCGCGAAGAGCGACGCATCGACCGCTTCGTCGCGCACCGTGAACACACGCATCGCGATCGGCCCTTCGTCCGCGATGCCGCGCGCCACGAACGCGCCGCGTCCGTCGAGCAACGTCACGATGTCACCGGGCGCGGCGGTCCCCGAGATCGCGTCGCGATACACCCACGGATGCCCATCGCGGATCACGCGATCGAGCGGCTTGCGCAAGCGGAAGGTCGAGTCGGTCATGGAATCGCGGACCCCCACTCAGTCGCGTGGCCTCGACAGCTCGCCCCACGGATCGAGGGCGAGCCGCACTGATTCGTGAGCGTCGGTCGATCGCCTCGGCTGGCGGGCCAGTCAGTCGAGCGAACGTGATGGTTCCTCGCCGCCGATCCGGCTGAGCATTGGTCGAGAATATGCGCGCGCGTCGCTCCCTGGACCCTCGCCT
>CBIHQZ010000382.1:0-6503 GCA_966212315.1 uncultured Myxococcales bacterium | reverse complement strand
CGCCGGGTGCTGCATCGATGCCGCCGCCCTCGATGCCTCGCGCCGCGGCTCCCGCACCTTCGCGTGGCGTGCCGACGCCGCCGCCGCAGCGGGCCGCGCGCGGGGGGACGGGGTTCGGTGAAATCAGCCTCGGCGACGAGGAACCGATCGCTCCACCCGCCCCGGTTTCAACGGGCGACGACGAAGAGTTCGGGGACATCCCGCAAGAGTCCGCGCCGCGTCGCGGTCCGAGCGCGCCGGTCGAGTCCGCCGACTCGATCGAAACAGCAATTCCGCCGCGCGAACTGGCAAACGAAAAGCCCGCACCCACCGCCGATGCGAGACGCGAGCGGCCGGCCGAGGGAACCGCCAAGGTCCGATCGCGAGTCGGTCTCTACGTCGGTCTCGGGCTCGTGGGCGCGGTCGTCATCGGCGGCGCCGCGCTTTCGATGACACCCGCGGGTCCCTTCGGCACCACCTGGATCGACGAGCAGTTGCACGGCGCCGAACGACACGCTGCCGCTGCGCATGCGGTCGACTCGGTGCGCACCGCGCTCGATCAGGACACCTACGCCGGCGTTCGTCGCGCGTTGCGTGCGCTCGACACCCAGATCCAGCGGACGCCTACCGAGAAGCAACTCTTCGCCTACGGCGCCTACGCGCACTACATCGCGCTCGCACGATTCGGAAACGACAGCAGTCTCTCTTCTCGCGCACGCACCCTCTACGACCGGCTCGCGACCCTTCCGCCCGGTACGCAATACGTGAGCGCTGCGCGACTCGCCCGCGATCTGGTGCAGGGCCGCCTCGACGGCGTGCGACGCGCGAGCGACAGCGATCCGCTTACCCGCGATGTGCGCACGATGGCGATGCTCGATGGCGACGACGCCGCGGCAGCACTCGAAACCGCGCAGCGCGCCAACGAACGCGGCCACACCGTGCGCACGCGCTTTCTCTTCGCGCGGGCGCTTTACCTCGCGGACGATCGCGCGGGCGCGATTCGCGAGGCCGAGGCGATCCTCGAGTCGTCACGCGAACACGCCGGCGCGCGACTTCTGCTTGCGCGATTGCTCGGTGATCGCGCCGAGACCCGCGAACGCGCGGTGTCGCTCGCCGCCGAAGTCGAAGCGATGGCCGCCAATGCTTCGACCGACGAGCGAACCGAGGCTGCCGTGATGACCGGCGAGGTCGAATTCGCACGCGACCGTGTCTCGCAGGCGCGGCAAGCATATCAGCGCGCACTCGAACTCGATCCGCGCTCGCCGCAGGCGCTCAACGGCATCGCGACGATTCTCTATCGCGAATCGAATTTCACCGAGGCGCTCGCCCGTTTTCAAGCCGCACACAGCGCGGATACCGCAGACCTCGATGCGCAGATCGGCATCGCGATGTCGTCGCTCGCGCTCAATCAGCCGGCCGACGCGCGTTCCACGCTGGAGCCGCTCGTACCGACGCATCCGAACGATCCGCGCGTTCACTTCTGGCTCGCGAAGACCTTGCTCGCGGTCAACGAACAGACCGCCGCCGAGCGCGAGTTCCGCGAGGCGATCCGTTTGGACAACGCGAATCTCGAGGCCTACACGACCCTCGCTTCGATGCTGTTCGCGATGCAGCGCCCCGACGCCGCCGAGGCCGTGTTGCAGGAAGCGCGAACGCACGTGAGCGATCAAGCGTCGATCCATCGCGCGCTCGGCGAAGGACGGGCGGCTCGTGGCGATCTCGCCGGCTCGCTCGGCGAGTTCCAGGCCGCGGTGCAAGCGCGTCCCGACGACGTCCGATCGCACTTTCTCTACGCGCAGACGCTGCGACGACTGGGGCGCTTCGACGAAGCCGCGCAACAGCTCGACGCGGTCGCGCACATCGACGCGGAATATCCGGGGCTCCTGATCGAACGCGGTCAGCTCGCCGAAGGACGCGGCGACGCAGCGGGCGCACTCACCACGTTCCGCGCGGCGCTCAGTCACGACCCCACCAATGCGCAGCTCATCGTGCGCGTCATCGCAGCGCTCAACGCCACCGGTCAGTTCGCCGAGGCCGAGAGTCACGCACGCCAGTTGCTCGCCGAGCACGGCACCATTGCCGAAGCGCACTTCGTTCGCGGCCGCGCGCTCCTCGGTCTCGGCAACGCCGAGCAAGCGGTGCAGGAATTCAATCGCGCGATCGAACTCGATGCGACACGCGCGGATTTCCGCGCCTACGCCGCGGAAGGAAATCTCGGTCTCGGGCAGTACGGTGCGGCGCTCGAACAAGCGAGTCGCGCCATCGTGCTCGATCCGAACTATGCGCGCGGATACTGGGTGCGCGGCGAAGTGCGCGTGCGTTCCGGCGCCGCGGTGCAGGGCCTCGTCGACGTGCAGCAGGCACTGCGACTCGATTCGCGATTCGCACCTGCCCTCGCGACGCTCGCCGATGCGGACGAGGCACTCGGTCACGTCCCCGAGGCGATCACGGTCTACCGCCAGGCGCTCTCGCTCGAGCCCAATCGCGGCGAATGGCATGCGCGTCTCGGCCGGCTGCTCGCGGACAGCGGGCACACTGGCGACGCGGTGCAAGAACTCAATCGCTCGGTATCGCTCGGCGATCCGATCAATCCACCGCCCGCGTGGCTCGGGAGCGCGCATCGTCAGCTCGGCGATCTCCTCGTCGAGTCCGACCGCGCCGGCGCGCGCCGACACTTTCAGCGATTCCTCGAACTCACGCCCTCCACAGCGGCGGGCTACGCCGACGTGCGACGCGCCCTCGCGGAACTCGGCGGACGGTGAAAGCGATGTGGCGCCCGATTGCGGGTGCATTGCTGGCGTTGCTCTTCGTCGGCGCGTTCATCGCGCGCCTTCGCCGCATCGAGCGCCCGTACTTCGACCCGGTGCAGACCTTCGACGGCGGTCGCGTTCGTCTCGGTCGCGTGCGCATCGCGCGTCGCGGCGAGACCGGTCGCAACATCGGCTGGCTCGTTCGCTGCGATCGACGCGAGGTCTGGCACACGCTCGGCAACCGATCGGACATCACTCTCACGCGCGATCCGAACGGCTGGCAGGTACACGTCGGCAGCGACGCAACCACCATCGCATCGACCGACTGCCCGCCCTGATCAACGTGATCAACGGAACGTGTGGCGTCGGCGCGCGCCTCTCGCGCATCATGCGCGCCGAGCATGTTCCGACGTCTGTACGACAGCCCGTGGCACAACCCCTTCGCGTTCCTGGTGGTTGCCGCCGTCGTGATCGTGCTGCTCCTCGCACGCAGACCGTCCGCACCGCGCGCGCAGTTCGTGTGGCGATGGGCACTGTTCTTCGCGGTCGAGATCGCCTGCGACGCGTTCGTTACCGGCGGGTGGTCGCCGCTGCTCCCCGAGCACGCCGCGTGGATCGGCACGGCCGCGGTGCCCTTCGTCATCCTCGGTGACTACCGCTGGTTCCTGCTGATCGAGCGTTCGCTCGCAGCGCCGGCGGACCTGGCCGCGACGCCTCGACGTCCGTTCGGCATCGCATGTCTGTGGGCGTTCATCGTGCCCGTCCTGGCGTTCGGAACCGCCCGGGCGCTCCCGCAATACTTCACCGATGTGCGTCGACTCTTTCTTCTCTACGAAACGTTGTTCCTCGTCCTCGCGAGCGTCTACGCCTTCGTTCGCATCCGGCCGCGTATCGCCTCCGTGCCGACGGACACACGCCGCTGGGTCTCGCAGCTCACGACGTTCGAGTACGTCACGTACCTCGCATGGGCATTGGCCGACGTGATCATTCTCGCGGGTCACGACGCCGGCTTCGCACTGCGCCTCGTCGCCAACAGCCTCTACTACGCGGTGTTCGTCCCGTTCGCGTATCTCACTGCGCCACGCGAGGTCCGCGCGTGAAGCCGTTCGCGTTCGCTGTCACCGTCGCATCGCTGATGGTCGGGTGCTCGCACGACACGCGCGGACACGATCGCGGCGCTACCGTCGCGACTTCGACCGCGCGCCTGACGTTCGCACGCAACGGCGCCGCGCCCACGACGCTCACCTTCGAGCAACTCACGAGCATCGTTCCGCCCGAGGAAATCATCGGTTTCGACCCCTACTACGGACGCGTGAAGCGCTACCGCGTGGTGCCGATCGAGCCGATCCTCGCGCGTGCATTCGGCGGCGACTCGAATCATCCGCTCGCGCGCGAGCAGTTCGTGATCCGCGCCCTCGACGGCTACACGGTGCCGATGAGCGGCGAACGACTTCTCGAAGGCGGCGCGTGCATCGCGTTCGCGGACCTCGACGTGCCCGCGTGGGAACCGATCGGCCCGCGTCGCGCGAATCCGGGGCCGTTCTACCTCGTATGGCGCAATGCGAATCAGGCCGATCTCGAGACGCACCCGCGGCCGTGGCAACTCGCGTCGATCGACATCGCGCCGTTCGAGGCGGTGTTTCCGCACACCGTTCCCGCCGGTGAGCCCGCCAACAGCGATGCGCAACGTGGCTTCGCGCTGTTTCGCGGTGAGTGCATCCGCTGCCATGCAATCAATCGCGAAGGCGGCCGCGTCGGGCCCGATCTCAACGTGCCGCGCAGCATCGTCGAGTACCGGCCCGAGGAACAGATCCGCGCGTACATCCGCAACCCGCTCGCGTTCCGTTACGGCGCGATGCCGCCGCATCCGAACCTGAGTGACGACGACCTCGCCGCGCTCGTCGCGTACTTTCGTGCAATGGCGCTTCGCAAGCACGATCCCGACGCGCGCGTGTCCGACGGAGGAGCCCCATGAGTGTTGCCTCGCACGAACCCGGATCGATCGACGCGCACGCATCGCGAGAACTTCTCGCCGCCCGCGTCGAGCAACTTCCCGACGTGCTCCGCGCCACGCTCGCAGTGCGCTATCTCGAGGTCGGCGTCGCGAACGAACTGCAGAACTTCGTCGTCACCGGCATCGGCGGATCCGAAGGCCCTGCTCGCATCATCGCCGCAGCGTTGCGCCGTTTCGTGGGCGTGAACGCGCGCTACGTGCCAATGAGTGCGTTGCTCACGGCGACCGATGCCGACCTGGCGCGGCGCGAAGTGCTGGTGCTCGTTTCGCACGGACTCTGCCCGAACGCGCGCAACATCCTCGCGCAGGTCGATCGCTTCGCGGCGAGTGTTCTTCTCAGTTCACGCGAGCGAACGGATGTAGGCACGGCGCTTCACACGCGCGTCGTTCCGCCCGAAGAAGAAAGCGGTCTGCTCGTGCGCGTCCTGGCGCCGCCCGCCGCGACGCTTGCCGGGCTCGCGTGGGTCGCGGATCTCGCCATCGCGCGCGGTCGCGATCGGGGTGTGCTCGCGCGCCTCGACGAGGTGCCCGCCGCGGTCGAACGCGTGCTCGCACAAACGGGCGAGTCCGCGATCGTGGAAGGCGCCCGCGTCGGGTTGCTCTCGTGCGGTGACGACGGCGACGCATTCGTGCATGGACTGCGCTGGAAATGGCTCGAAGCACTCGGCCGCGGGGATCCGCCCTGCTGGGACGCGCTCGGATTCGCGCACGGGCCGTTTCAAGATCTGTGGAACGAACGCGCGGTGCTGTGGGCACTGCTGCACGAAGACGTCACCCACGAGCGCGAACTGATCGAACGCCTCGCATCGATCCTCCATGCCGGGCGTCACCGACTCGTGCAGGTCGTCGCGTCGCTCCCGAGTCCGCTCGGATGGTTCGAACACGACGCGTGGTTCGATCGACTCGTGCTTCGCGAGCTTGCCGAACATCCGCGCGATCTGGCGAACTGGCCCGGCAAGGGCCGCGACGGCGCGCTCTACGGCTGGTAGACGTCGCGCCGCGAACTCATCGCGTGGCCGCATTGCAAGCGAGTTCCACGCAGAACGCACCGTATCGAATGACCCCTGGCACGGCTCTTGACCGGCCGGTGTGCATGGCTACGTTGCCGGCCGTCCCCGAAGGACGTACTGGCCAAGCGAGCCGCCTCGTTCAGCAGCCGGACCGCGCGTTTATGCGTGGGTCGGACGTGCGGTCGAGGCGGTAGAGGAAGCGACGAGATCATCGCGCTGCTTCCCCTGAAGCCTCGGCCGCGTGCGTGCCCGTACGCCCTGAAGGACGAAATCGAACCCCTAGCGGAGGAAACAAATGGGCAAGGTCATCGGTATCGATCTCGGAACCACGAACAGCTGCGTCGCGATCATGCAGGGCAAAGACGTCGACGTGATCGTGAATGAAGAAGGCTCGCGCATCACGCCGTCCGTTGTCGGCTGGGACGAGAAGGGCGACATCTTCGTCGGTCAGCCCGCCAAGCGTCAGGCGGTCATGAACCCCGACGGAACGATCTTCTCGGCGAAGCGCTTCATCGGCCGTCGGTTCGAAGAGGTCGGTGAGGAGACCAAGCGCGTGCCCTACAAGGTCATTCGCGCGTCGAACGGCGATGCCGCGTTCGATATTCGCGGCAAGTCCGTCGCGCCGCCGGAAGTCAGCGCGCACGTGCTGCGCAAGCTGAAGAAGGCCGCCGAGGACTATCTCGGTCAGCCCGTCACCGACGCCGTGATCACGGTGCCGGCGTACTTCAACGATTCGCAGCGCCAGGCCAC
>CBIHQZ010000381.1:0-6517 GCA_966212315.1 uncultured Myxococcales bacterium | reverse complement strand
ACCACGGAGCCCTCCATTTGCTGCGCCACGATGCCGGGGTGAACCACGGTGCCGACCTGGCGAACGATGATCCCGCCCGGACGAATGTGCTCGCCGTCGTAGACCTTTACGCCGCGGTACTGCGCGTTCGAATCACGTCCGTTGCGGGACGAACCCTGACCTTTTTTATGTGCCATGGCGGATCAGCCCTCGATTCCCGTGATGCGCAGCTCGGTAAACGGCTGGCGATGTCCATTCTTGCGACGGTAGTTCTTCCGGCGACGGAACTTGAAGACGATCACCTTCTTCGCGCGATCCTGCGCGACGACTTCGGCGACCACCTTCACGCCCGACACGAACGGCTTGCCCACGCGGGTGGTATCTCCACCGACGAGGAGCACGTTCTCGAACGTGATCTTCGCACCCTTGTCGCCAGCGAGCTTTTCCACGCGCACGTGGTCGCCCTGCTGAACCCGGTACTGCTTCCCACCCGTTTGAATCACTGCATACATCGACACCGAATCCTCCATGTCATCCCGCGCAACGGCACCCCGCGGACGCGGCGGAAGGGCGGCGAACCTACGGGAGCACGTGGAGCGAGTCAAGCCGTTGGCGCGGTGCGTGCCGATCTCCGTGTCGAGCTCGGGCCCGCGGCGACCTGCACCGTGTGCTCGAAAGCTTCGCGCCGCGCGTGCCGAACCATTGCACGGCGCGGCCAAAGATTGCAGTCTCCGCGCGCATTCGCGCCGCGTTTTCGCGCGTGCGTCACGGCTCGGCAGCTCGAGCGCAGCAAGAAGGATCGCCCGCATGGACATCGTGTTCGTCTCCCCCGAAGTGGTTCCGTTCAGCAAGGTCGGGGGGCTGGGCGACATGGTCGGTGCTTTGCCGAAGGCGCTGCGTGCGCTCGGCCACAAGGTTCACGTCGTCTCGCTGATGTACGGAACGATCGACCCGTCCGGCAATGCGCTCGCGCGCCGCCTCACGAAGGTGCAGGTGCCGATCGGCGGGGAAACCATCGCCGCGGAAGTGTACGAAGCGCGATTGCCCTCGGGCGTTCACGTCACGCTGCTCAACGCGCCGGGTCTCACCGATCGCGCGGGTTCGGTGTACGGACACCCCGACGACGAGAAGCGATTCGGGTTTCTCTGCCGCGGCGCGATCGAATGGATGCGCGCGCAACCGAAGCTCCCCGACGTGGTGCATGCGCACGACTGGCCTACCGCGCTGATCCCCGTGTACCTCCGGGTGCTCGCCGAAAAGGATCCGCGTCTCGCTTCGGTGAAGACGGTTCTCACCCTCCACAACCTCTCGTTCCAAGGCGTGTACCCGCGCGAGACGCTCGCGACGCTCGGTCTGCCGGAGGAGCTGTTCCATCCAGATCGGCTCGAGTTCTTCGGCAAGATCAATCTGCTCAAAGGCGGGATCGTGTACGCCGACAAGATCACCACGCTGTCGCCTGCCTTCGCGCGCGAGATCGTGGAAGCCGGCAACGGGATGGGGCTCGAGGGCGTGATCAAATCGCGCGGTCGTGACGTCGTCGGCGTTCTCAACGGCGTCGACTTCGCCGTGTGGAACCCGGCCACCGACCCGCAATTGATCGCCCACTACGACGCCGAGGAATCGTCGGCGAAGAGCCGCTGCAAGGTCGATCTGCTCACTCGCTGCAATCTCGCGCTGCGTCCCGAGACGCCGGTGTGCGCGTGGGTCGGTCGCTTCGACGAAGCGAAGGGCATCGATCTGCTCCTCGCCGCGGCGCCGCGCTTGTTGCGCCAGGACGTCGCGCTCGTGGTGCTCGGCGAAGGTGAAGCGAAGTACAGCGGCGCACTCGACGAACTGGTGGCGCGCTTCCCCGATCGCGTCTTCGTGAAGCACGCGTTCGACGATGCACTCGCGCATCACATCTACGCGGGCGCCGATTTGTTCCTCGCGCCCTCGCGTTTCGAAGCGTCGGGACTCGCGCATCTGTACGCCATGCGATACGGCGCCATTCCAGTGGCACACGCGGCCGGCGGGCTGCGCGACACGGTGCTCGATTGCGACGCGCGCCTCGAGACCGGAACGGGCTTCACGTTCGATCGTCCCGACGAAGAATCTTTCTACGGTGCGATCGCGCGCGGACTCTCTGCGTATCGCGACACCGGGGCATTCGCGAAGCTGCGTCGCCGCGTGATGCGACGGGACCTCTCGTGGGAACGAAGCGCGCGGCAGTACCAGTCGCTGTACGCATCGCTGACCGAGAGCGCCGCGAACAGCGCGACCGTGTAGCGCGACGATCGTTCGCGGCGACTGACAGCATGCTGTCATCTTGACATCGCCGTCGCATCACGTGCGACGGCTCTGCCGCGCGTGATCGCGCGACGTCACCAGCACCTGACACATCTCGAACGAGCACGCACGTGAACGTCGGCAGCGCGTGCGTTCACCTTGGCGTCGTCGCGACGGTGCCTCAGTATGGTTGCGTGGCGGAGAGTTCGAGAACACGCATCGGCGCGCCGATGTGCTTTGCGCGGGCCGTGGACTGACGATGCCCGCCGCGCCGCGCGAGAAGCGCCGACCGTATTGGCTCCTGGCCGGTGATCTCGATGCGCACGCGTCCGCTAGCCCGATCGACGCGCGTGATCTCCCGGCGGCCTGGCGTCGTGCCGAACGGGAAGCAGGCGAGCAGGCCTTCGCGCTGTACGGGCCCGACAAGAGCCTCGTACGCGTGGGTCTTCCACCTCCGGCGCCTTTTGCCGGCGTCGAAGGAAGTTCCGCGATCGCGCTGACGCCCGACGGCGAGCGACTCTTCGTGGGCTGCGGACCGCAGGTGCATTCGTACGATCCGAACTCGGGCGAACTGATCTGGAAGCGCTCGCTCGGCACGTCTTCGATCGACGCGTTCGTGATGCCGCAACGCGCGCGTTTCGTGGTGGCGCTCACGCGTGCCGGCGAAGTGTGGGTGCTCGATCGCGATCGCGGCGAGCCGCTGATGCACGTGGCCGACGATGACGCGCGCGCAGTGGCGCTGTCGCCCGACGATCGCCTCCTGGCGGTCGCAGGGCTGGCGGTGGACCTCTGGGCGCTGCCCGAAGGCGTGCGCATCTCGACGCTCGATCTCGAAGTGGGCGCAGCCGTGCAGGCAGCGCGCGCGATCGACGACGCACTCGAAGACGACGAAGTGCTGAACGAGGGCGTGTACGCGGTCGGCTTCGCTGGCGACGGCGAGCACGTGATCGGTGTTCGCTCGCGACAAGGCGGCGAGCTGGTGATCTGGAGCGCGCGGAGTGGCGCGCGCGTCGCGGCGAGACCGGGGCTGTCGGTGCAGCGACTCGTGCCGCTGCGCAACGGCGGGGTCGCGCTGCTTCGCATGCACGACGATGCGGGCGTCGTTCGCGCGGTTGATGTGCCGTCGCTGC
Organism: uncultured Myxococcales bacterium; assembly: GCA_966212315.1. Classification (GTDB taxonomy): domain Bacteria; phylum Myxococcota_A; class Polyangia; order Polyangiales; genus CBIHQZ01. Next base: position 3,143 of record CBIHQZ010000381.1, on the reverse strand, counting down.
GAGTGAACGCGGTGATGACCACCGGCGCCGAGGGGCTGTGGGATCTGCGCATGTCGCCCGACGAACGTTTCGTGCTCGCCCACGACGAAGAGACCGGGCTCTACGTGGTCGATCGCAGCACCGGGGCGCCGCACGCCTGGCTCGACGAGTACGAAGCATGCGCGTACGTGGTGCGTGGTTCGCGCAGCGGCGAGCGAGTGCGCAAGCGCAAGGATCCGCAGACTGCGGAAGACACGCACGTCGTCGCGTTGCCGCGATGGGGCCGTCACGATCCGGGTGCGCCGATCTCGGGTGACGGCCGGCGATACGCCGCACTGCGAAGGCATCACGACGACCGACTGGTCGCCCTCTTCGATCTCGGGCGCTGCACACCGTATGCGGCGCTCGCACACGCGGCCCCGGCGACGTCGGTGTGGCTCGATGGCCGCGGGCGCACCGCTGCGACGCGAGATGCCGAAGGTCGCGTCTACGTGTGGTCGCTGCCGGACGCCGCCGCAGCGCTGGCATGAACGAAGCGCGTCGCCCGGCGCCGAAGAAACGGTCGCGCTGGCGAATCGTCGTCGCACTCGCGCTCGCATTGTCGGTCGTGCTGCTCGGAGGACCGTGGGTGCGCGCGCATCTGCGGGCGACCTCGCTTCTCTTACGCACGATGGGGAGCCACGGACGGCTCGCGTCGCTCTACGACGAACCGATCGTCGAAGAGAACCTGCTGCTGCGCACTCGGTGGGGAACGTTTCGCGCGCGCATCTACCGCCCGCGTGCGGGGGGCGTGCACCACGGCTTCGTGCTCGCGCATGGCGTGCACTTCATGGGCATCGACGAGCCGCGCTTGATTCCCTTCGCGCGCAACCTCGCGCGATCGGGGCTCGTGGTGATGACACCCGAACTCGCGGCGCTCGCGGACTACCGGATTCACGCGAGCACCGTGGACGAACTGCGGGTCGCGATTCGCACACTCGACGAGACGCCGGGCGTCGAACGTGGCGGCGTGAGCGTGATGGGTCTGTCGTTCGCGGGGGGACTCGCATTGGTCGCCGCGTCGGATCCGTCGATGCACGGCCTCGTCTCTTCGGTGACCGCGTTCGGCGGGCATCACGACCTCTACCGGGTCTCGCGCTTCCTCGCGACGGACACGCTCGAGACGCCGGGCGGGACGCGCCACATGCATGCGCATGATTACGGACTCATCGTTTACTTCTACGCACACGCCGAGCAGTTCGTGACGAGCGAACAACTGCTCACGTTCCGCGACGCGCTCCGTCAGATGCTTCACTACGACCGTCGCGACGGCGAGCGCGCGGCGCGTGGACTCACCGGTGATGCGCGGGTGCTGTTCGATCAGATCCTGCGCAACGACAAGCCCGCCCTCGCCCCGCGCGTACTCGCGACGATTCCTCTGCTGCGCGGCGAGATGGCCGCACTCTCGCCGGCGGGTCATGCCGACGGGCTGCGCGGTGTGCGCGTGATCTTGATGCACGGCGCGGCCGACGACGTGATGCCGCCGACCGAAGCCGAAGACAACGCACGCGAGCTGGCGCGAGTGACCGACGTGCATCTGCTGCTCTCGCCGAACATCAAACACGTGACGGTCGAAGGCGAACCCGGCTGGCGCGAACAACTGCGGATTCTTCATGCGATCGCGCTCGCAGTCGCGGACTGACGCGGACTACGACTTCTTGTCGCCGCTCTCGATCGAGCGCACCGAGATGCGGTCGTCGTCGCTCTTGCCGCGGCGGAATTCTTCGCGCGCGCGGCCGATCGCGTCGCCCAGGGCACCGACTTTCTCCCCGAAAAAGACGATGAACACGAGGAGTAGGATCAGTAGGATCTCACCGATGCCGGGCGTCGGAAGCACGAACGGACCGTAGCACGGCGCACCTGCGCTCGGAGAATCGCGACATGGAATTGCTCCTGGTTCGACACGGCGACGCAGTGGAAGACGCCCCCGGTCTCGGCGACAACGGACGCTGGCTGACCGGCAAGGGCCGCACCGTCACGCGCGAAGTCGGCGACTGGCTGGCGGAGCATGGCAAGCGTCGACCGGTGGAGATCTGGACGAGCCCGCTCGTGCGCGCGGTGCAGACGGCGGAGATTCTCGCGTCGTCGGCGAAGCTCGAGGACGAGGTGTCGGTGCTCGCGGCGCTGTCCACGCACGGCGACCCGTACGCGGTGCTGCGCGCAGTCGCAGCGCGCAAATCGAGCAAACATGGTCCGCTCGCGTTGGTCGGGCACGAACCGAATCTCTCGATGATGGCCGTGAAGCTACTCGGTGATGTCGGCTGGCCCGGGTTCAAGAAGAGCGGCGTTCTCGCGGTCTCGTGGACCGGCGACGAACACGCGGAGTTCCGCTTCGTGCTGGTGCCGAAGGGGTTGCGGGTCATCGACTCGCTCACGGAGCTAGGCGGCGCGTGAAGTTCCGCGCCACGATCGTCGCGGGTCACAAGGGCGCAGCGTTCGAGGTGCCGTTCGACCCGAGTGCGCAGTGGCACGTCGCGGCCCAATCGGTGGGGCCGTCGCGCAACGGATGGTTTGCGCGCGCACGCGTGGGGCGCATGGCATTCGACACCGTGGTGGTGCCGCGCTCGCGAAGGTTCTGGGCGCTGATCGACGAACCGACACTCACGCGCCTCGGGGTCCGGCCGGGCGACGAGGTGAGCGTGTCGATCGAGGCGCGCGTGGTCGCTGCCGCGAAGAAGAACGCGACGATCGTGAGTCCGGCGAAGGCGGCGCAGTTGATCGAACGGGCGCGCGCGATGTGCCTCGGGCTCGATGGTGCGGAAGAGAAGCTCGCGCACGGAGAGCCAACATTTCGCGTGCGAAACCGGGTGTTCGTGATGGTCGCGAACGATCATCACGGCGACGGGCGGATTGCATTGTGGTTGAACGCGCCGCTCGGCGAACAGGCCGCGTGCGTCGAACGCGATCCCGAGAACTTCTTCGTGCCGCCGTATGTCGGAGTGAAAGGTTGGATCGGCATGCGGCTCGATCGCGGTCTGTCGCCGGCGAAGCAGCGTGAAGCGATCCGGCTCGCGTACGACGAGACGGTGGCACGGACGGCGATGGCAATTCGCGGGCTGTAGCGGCGCGGGGGGACGCGCCCGAGTCACCGATGTGCAAGCGCGTTCGCGCCGGGCCCGCGGGCC
>CBIHQZ010000380.1:0-6525 GCA_966212315.1 uncultured Myxococcales bacterium | reverse complement strand
ACAGCGTCAGCACCGTGTCGGCGAGCTTCGGATCGAGCGAGGCCGTCGGCTCGTCGGCGAAGAGTGCCTTCGGCTTCTGCGCGAACGCCCGCGCGATGGCGACGCGCTGTTGCTGCCCGCCCGAGAGTTCGCGCACGAGTGCATTGGCCTTGTCGCTCATCCCCACGTCGCGCAGGCATTGCAACGCCAGCGCGCGATCGTCGGCACCGAAGAGCCCCGCCATGCCGCGCCACCACGGCGTGTGCGGAAGCCGCGCCATCAACACGTTGGTGAGGGCGGTCTGCGACTTGATCAGGTTGAACTGCTGGAACACGAACCCGATCGCAGCGCGTGCACCGCGCAGCTCGCGACCGCGTGCCGCGCCGATGTCCACGCCGCCGAGAACGATCTTCCCGCGCGTCGGTTCGATCAGTCGCGATGCGCATCGCAACAGCGTGCTCTTGCCCGCGCCGGAACCGCCGAGGATGGCGACCATCTCGCTGCCGTCGACCGTCAGCGACACGTCCTCGAGGGCGATGCTTCCGTCGGGCCACACCTTGCGCAGCCCCTCGATCGTGATCGCAGGGGTCACGGTGCGATCACTTCACAGCTCGAACGTCGGGACGGTCGCGATGCCGGCATCGAGCGGCGGCGCGCCCGGCGCCTTCTGCGTGTCGAGCAACACGGTGTGCGCATCGGGCCAGCGGCGGAAGAACAAGTTGCAGTTGCCGGGCTCGTTGTCGAACGACGCGACGACCTTGCCGAGTTCGCCGAGTTCCACCAGCAAGCGGAGCTTGAACTCGGTGTCGCCTTCCTCAAACGTCGGCTTCATCACCAGTTCGACGCGCGGAATCGCGATCGGGAACCCATCGTCGCGCAGCGTGCGTTGCGTGCCGAGGAGCATGCCGGGGATGTCACGGCCGGTGAGGTAGACCACCGTCGCGCCGAGGTCCCAGCACTTGCGGACGAAGTGCACCGAGCCACGCACCGGCACGTCGTCGGAGCATGCCGCGTCGGTGAAGAAACGAACGCGCCAGGCGGCCTTCGCCTTCTCGATGATGTCCGCCGAGACGCCGAGCGGCGCGAGCGTTTCGTCGAGTCGATAGGTCAACCCTGTGTACGGGATCGCGCGGATCTTCTCGGCGATTTCGTGCTGGTCCGACGGCAGTTGCGCGGCGAACGCATGCAGGATGCGCAGCGTGCGGGGGCGGTTGTCGTACAGCGTTCCGTCGAGATCGAAGAGCACCACCGGTCGGTTGGCTCGTTCGGTGCGAATGGAATCGAGAATGCGGTGCAGAACAGAGGCGCTCATCGGAGGGCGCGAACGTTAGCGGTTCGATGGCTCGCTTGTCCACGCGAGCAGTGCGTCATCGCTTGCGAGCGAGAAGAATCACGTGCGGGTACGGAAGCACGTCGGGGACGCGGACGATGCGCACCGAAAAGCCGAGTTCACGCAGGATCGCCGCCCATTCCTTGTGATGCCGGTAGTTCAGCGGTTCGTTCCAGCCCGCCATCACGCGGTCGAGAATTTCGGTGAATTTCAGCTTCAGGAACGAGTCGGTGGTGATGTCTTTCAACAGCAGCACGCCGCCCGGACGAATGAGATCTCGCAGCGTGCGGAGCAGATCGACCTGCGCGGCCGCGGGGACGTGATGCAACACGTCGAGCATGAACACCGCGTCGAACGAGCCTTCCAGCTGCACCGAGCCGATGGTGCCGACTGCATACTCGTTCTGCGTGACGCCGAGTTTCTTCGCGACCGAGCGAGCCATTTCGACACGCCGCGCGTTCGGGTCGACGCCCGTGATCGACCGTCGCGGCCCCATCAGCGCGAAGTACACGCTGAACAGACCGAAGCCGCAGCCGACGTCGAGGATGCGTCCTTCGTCCGGTAGAACGAGGTTCATCATCGCGAGGAGCTTGGTGCGAAGAATGGTGAAGCGCGCGATGGCATACGCGCGTTCGACCGGGGGGAGCGCCGACGCGATGCGAATGATCGCGCGGTGCGACTCGAAGTCTTCGACGGGCGTGGCCACGTCGTCGTGAGTGTCGATGGATGCGCTCATCGCGGTTGCAGAACGCCGACTCTCCCACGCACGGCGATGCGCGCCAACAGAAACGCTCGCGCGAATTTCAATGGACCGAGCTGTCGTGCGGGCTCGTGTCGACGAAGTGCATGTGGCGAAGCACTACGTCGTGATCCGCGCGGAAGATCACCTCGTTGATGCCGGTGACGAACGTGCGGTACGGCACCGCGAGACTGTGCGATCCGCCGGCCGCAGTGACGTTCATCTCGCCCACGTCGTGGCTCGTGAAGAAGTGCCGGTTGCGAACCGTGAGCGTGGCAGGCTCGCGCACCGCGCGCGCATCGACATCGACGCTGGTGACGTAGCCCCAGCTCATCTCGACGAGGAAGCGCCCTTCGGTCCCTGCGCGCAGCAACATGCCTTCGTTCGTGCGAGTGAGTCCGCTGCGCACGAGCGGTTCGTTGACGGGATCCGCGAACGTCACGGTGTCAGGGCCGGTGAGATGCACGGGGCGGTAGGCATGCTCGAAGTACCCGCCGGTGGCGAGCAGATCGAAGGTGCGCGGATGCATGCCGTAGCGAATCGCGAACGGCAGTGAGGCGGGAAGAACGAACGGATTGCCGACCGCCTGGTAGACCCCGTCGAGGCCGTAGCGCAGGCCGTTTCCGTAGAGTTCGGGCATCTGCACCGCGCGATCGTACGGAACGCGACCGTCGACGTTCGCAGTGGATGCACCGACGTTGATGACCACCCACGGAAGCAGCCATCCGGTGGCGGCGAAGAGCGGGATGCGCCGCGGATTCGCGCGCAGCCACTGCCAGAGTGCGGCGAGTGCGACCGCGCCGGTGGCGACGAAGGGCGCGGCCACCGTGGTGAGTCGACGCGCGCCGAAGCTCGCACCTGCGTGCCAGTACGCCGACGAGTTGATGTACACGTCGATGAGGATCGGAATGAGCAACGCGACGCCGAACAATCGTCGTTGCGGGCGAACGATGAGCAACGCGATGCCGGCCGCGCCGATCCAGTGGAGCGGGTGCCAGTAGAAGAACCCGGAACGTGGACTGAACAGCTGCATGATCGGCTCGCCGTGCGCGATCTGCAGATACGATTTCCCCTGCGGAACCACCCACCACGAGCCGTACAGGGTCTTGTAGGTCGCGAGTTGGATGAAGAAGACCGCGAAGCAGCCCACCAGTGTCACGAGCCCCGCGATGATCGGTGCGCGCGGAAAACGTTTTTCGCGCGCATCGCGAACGAGGCGGTCGAAGAGCGTGAGGGCAGGGGAGAGAAGCAACGCGAGCGATTGATTGCGCATCACGCCGGCGAAGCCGATCGCGGCGCCCGCCAGTGCCCAACGCGAGATCGACTCGGGCCGCTCTTCCGCGCGCACCCATGCGAGGAACGCGATCGCGACGCCGAACGCGGCCCACGTGTGCGAGTAGCTCGGAACGAGCGCGCCGAAGTGCGTGAGCGGCGTGCACAATCCGACGACGAGGACCGATGCGAGGGCTGCCCGATCGCTGACCCAGCGACGCGCGACGCGGTAGCCGAGCCAGAGCGTGAGGATCGCGAAGAGCGGCGCGGTCGCGAGTGTTCCGACCGCCCACGGTCCGTCGCAGCCGGCGCGCCACGACGCGGGTGAGTTGGCGGGGAGCGGAATGATCCAGCTGAGCACCCGCAGCACCGGCGCCCAGATGAGCGACATGCCGACGTAGAACGGATTCGCAGGGCGATGCCCGCCTTCGTCCGCGCCGACGTGCCACGGGTCGCCGCAGAGGGCGTAGTCGTTCGCGAAGTGCATGTCGCCGTCGAGCGCGATCGAGCGGGCGAAGATCCACGAGTAGAAGCCGTCGCCGCCGATGCGTCCGCCGGTCGCGGTGACGAAGCGATAGAGATAGAAGAGAAAGAGTCCGACGAAGACCACCGTTGCTTCGCTCGGGCGCCACGATCGCCACGATCGCTCCGCGCGCGATGAGGGCGGAGAAGCACCTGACGGCTTCGATGCGTTCGATGTGCTGTCGGTGGGCTCGGCGTTCGTCGTCATGCGCGTGAACCGGCGCCTTGATGCCACGGGCTTCGTCTACCGCACAAGCGCGGGCGCCGTTCGCGACGGGGACGCGATTCGATTGCGATGCACCCCCACCGTCGCCGCGAGGACTTCTTCTCTCTCCTGCCGGCGAACTACGTGAACCTGCGCGCGCCCGCGCCGTAGACCTCAGTTCAGCCGTTCACGCCAGCACTTCGTCGCACTCGCGCTTCACGAACTCTTCGATCCGTCCCTTGAAGGGCCGCGCGAAGAACGGGAGATGCAGTTCGATCTGCACGTTCCCGTCGCCGAGTTGCACCGTGCCCTCGCTCCCCTTGTACGAACCGACCGCGGTGCGTTCGTCGCGCCAGCGATAGAACTCGTGGATCGGAACGTGCGGATACTTCGCGGCGTAGTGCGCGATGCGCGCGTCGACGCGTTTGCGGAGTTCAGCGATATCGAGCTGGTGGGGGCGTTCGAAGTGAAGCTTCATTCGCGCGGATCTTTGCCCGCGGGCGCGCGCGCGTCGAGCCGAACGCGTCGGCATGCCGCGCCATTGCACTGATCGCGATCGCTCTCGCGGGATGATCCGTGACCGATCGGGCGTTTCGAAAGCGAAGCACTGCGGGCAATTCGCCTCGATCGGTTCCGCTGTGCTAGCGACGAGAAGCCGATGCATGTCCCCGCCCGCGCGCTCTGTTTCGTGACCGCGTTCGCGCTCGCACCGTGTATGCGCGAGCGGCCACGTGCGATCGATGCGCGGGCCGGCAGTGGCGGCGGCGCGGACGTCGGCACGGCGTCCCCTGCGGGCTCGAACCGCGACGCGAGTGCGCCCGACGTCGTGATCACCACCGAGCAGGCCGTGGCACCGGCCGGTCTCAACGGCGTGATCGAAGCCGTGCGTCACGAAGACTGGGCGGCCGCGTGGGATCGCTGGCAGCGCTTGCCCGAGGCGGATCAGACCCGTCGTGAAGGGCGGTATCTCGGCGGCCGGATCGCGCTCGCACGCAACGACGGCGCGCGCGCCGCCACGCTGCTGCACGGCCTCGCGGAGCAATTTCCCGCGCTCGCGGACGACATCGCGCGACGTGAAGCGCATGCCCTCTCGCTGGCGGGGCAGCACGCCGAATCGCGCGCGGCCTACGAACGACTCGCGACGCGCACTCGTTCCGAACGCGATCGCGCGCAGATCGCCGAAGAAGCATTGGCGGCCGGTGACACCCGCGCCGCGGCGGATGCGATGCGCAGCTGGCCGCAAGACGCGCCGGCGGGGATCGATCGCGCGCGTGCGTTTCGACACGCAGCGCAAGCACTCGAAGCCGTGGGCGACACGCAAGGTGCGGTGCGTGCGTGGAAGCGATTGCTGATCGACGAACCCGACGCCGGCACGGTGCCCGAAGCGCAGGCCGCGCTCGCGCGACTCGGTGCGCAACTCGGCATCGACGAAGTGCTCACGCGCGCGGACCATCTCAACGATCGTGCGCGCTACGACGCGGTGCTCGCCGAACTCGGTGCGATGCCCGCGCAGTCGGGAGCGACCGAAGCGCAGCGATTGCATTTACTCGGGCGCGCCTACTTTCACAGCCGTTCGCACTACGCCGAGGCCCACACCACCCTCGCGGCTGCTTCGCAGCGCACAGAGAATCCGAGCCGCGACGAAGATGCATTTCTCGCCGCGCGGGCACTCGCGCGATCGGATCGCGACGACGAAGCCATCACCAACTACGACGACGTGGCTCACCGACTCCACGGTCGATGGTCCGACGAAGCGGCGTTCCGCGCGCTGTGGCTCGTCGCCCATCACGACCGCATCGACGAAGCCGTCACGCGCGCGCGAACTTACTTGCGCGACCGCGCCGATGCGCAGCCGCAGCAGCGTTCGGAAACGGCGTGGGAAGCGGGATGGGCGCTATTTCGCGCGGGGCGTTTCCATGACGCGGTCGAGTGGCTCGATCAGTCGGGACGACTCGCGACGCGCGCACTCGAGCGCGGCCGCGGGCGTTACTGGGCGGCCATGGCGTTGCTGCGACAGAACGACAACGACGGCGCCGTGCGTGCGTTTCAGGCGCTCATCGCCGATCGACCGATCACCTGGTACGCGATTCTCGCCGAGAGCCGTTTGCGCGAACGGAACATCGCCGTCGCGCCGGCGACACCACCGGCCCCCCGCCGTCCCGCGCCTCGCCTCGCGCGTCCTGACAACGTTCGCTGGCTGCGTGCGCTCGGCTTCGAACGCGAAGGCGGGGCCCTTCTCGCGGCGCAAGAAGACAGACTCCGCGCGCACCTCCCGAGTGACCGCGCCGATGAGGTCCTCGCGCTCGCGTACCTCGAAATGGGCGAGGAATACCGCGCGTACACGCTCGCGCAGCGTCACAACGACTTCCTCGATCACGAGCCCACGGCCGAGACGCGATGGATCTGGGACTGCGCGTATCCGCGACCGTACGCGCACTGGGTCGAAGCTGCCGAAGACGCCAATCACCTGGCGCGCCA
>CBIHQZ010000379.1:0-6532 GCA_966212315.1 uncultured Myxococcales bacterium | reverse complement strand
ATCGCTTTCGCTCGCGTGCTGCGTTGCGCCTGGATCGGGCGCGAGTGCGAGCGTCACTGCGCCCGCAATGCCGGCCGCAACCCCGATTCCGAGCACGACGAACGGCCACATCGGACGCGCCGGCGCAGCGACGGCGAGCGGTGCCGGTGAGCCCACGACGACGCGCGGTTGTTCGACGGAGTACACACGCGGCGGCCCCGACGATGCTGCACTCGCGGCTTCCAAACGCCCTGCCCGCGCTTCCGCGTCCGCGCGATTCGGCGCGTCGGGAACGGCGCCGGCGTAGTGCCGGAACGCGGTCGCGGCTTCTGCGTTGCGTCCGAGGGCCTCGAGGGTCGCACCGATGTTGAACAGAATGCCGGGGTTCTGCGTGAGCACGTATGCGCGCTGGAAGAGCGGCAGTGCACTCGCGTAATCGAGCGCCTGGAACGCGCGAAACGCCTGCTCGAACGCGGTGCGTCCTTCCCGGGTGTCCGCCGCACTCGCTCCGCCGCGATCCTGTGCGTGCGCCTCGTGCGCGCCTGCCGCGATCGCACCCGCAGCCACGATCGCAAGCCACTTGCCGGAAACACTCGGTCGCATCGTGCGCGGAAGGGGATCACGCCCTCGGTCGCGCGCGCAACAAGGCACGCTCGCGACCCGCGTGACGCTTCGGCGAGTCACTCGCCCTTGTACGAAGGCTTCCGCTTCTCCGAGAAAGCCGCGAGGGCCTCGCGACGATCCGACGACACCAGTGTCCGTTCGTAACAGAGATGCTCGAGATCGAGACCCGCCTCGAACTCGCGCTCGAAGCCGAGATCGACCGCGTCCATCGCCGCCGCGTACGCGATCGGGGCGCCGTTCGCGAGATTCGCCGTCAGCTTCTTCGCCGCATCCACGGCGCTCTCGCCCTCGCCGCCGACAGCAGTCACCAGCCCGGCCGCGAGCGCCTCGTCGGCTTTCAACCGCTTCGCCAGCAGGATCAACTCCTTCGCCTTGCCCGGTCCGACCAGCCGCGACAATCGCTGCGTGCCGCCTGCACCGGGGATGATCGCGAGGGATGTCTCGGGGAGCCCGACCTCGGCGCCCTTCGCAGCAACGCGCAGATCGCACGCGAGCGCGACCTCGAAGCCGCCGCCGAGCGCCACGCCGTTGATCGCAGCGACGACCGGCTTCGGGCAGCGATCGATGGCTTCGAACGAGCGACGGTAGAGCCCGAGCAATCCGCGCACGTCGTTCTCGCTCATGCCCTGGCGCTCCTTCAGATCGGCCCCCGCGCAGAACGCCTTCTCGCCGGCGCCCGTCATGATGATCACGCGCGCATCGCGATCGTTCGCCAGTTCGCGGAACGCATCGCCGATCTCTTGCAACAGTGCGCGCGAGAGCGCGTTCATCCGCTCGGGGCGGTTGAGCGTGACGATGCGGTACGGGCCGTCGGACGTGACGAGGAGCGAGGTGTACGCGGTGGTCATGGCGGCGCGGACGCTATCAGAGCAGCGCGCCCGCGGGCCAGATCGTGTGCGACTACGCGAGGTAGTCTTTGTCGCGGAGCTTCTTCGGCAGGTACTCCTCGGTGATGAACGAGATGCTCTTCGTGAGGAAACCGTCGACTTCCATCTTGAAGCCGTTCGCCAGCATCGCCTTGATCTCGCGTTGCCACTTTTCTTCGGCGAACCACGGATAGGCCATCATCTGCTCGGCGCGCGCGATGTCCTCTTTGTTCAGCTTGATCTCGACGGCCTTCGACAGATTGAATTTCTTGTGGTCGTACGCGCTCATCCCGAGGTAGCGCACGCCGGGAACTGCCATTCGCATGCTCTCGTAGGCGAGATTGATCGAGCCCTGCTTGAGCACCGAATAGATGTAGAGCCCCCACGGGTCGTTATCCACCAGCACGTAGATCGGCACCTTCAGTTCCTGGGAAAATCGCTGGAGCATTCGACGTGCGCCGCGGGCCGCCTGCCCTTCGGTAGTCATCAGGATGCACTTGTTCTTTTCCCAGAAGCGATCCTCGTTCAATCGGTGAAACACGGCTTGCTTCTCGACGAGCAGCACGAATTCCGCCTTGGATCGCACGAATTTCAAATCGCGTTCTTCGCAGATCGACGGAATGCCCCAGCCGCCGCGGCCCATGCGGGTCAGGTCGATTTCGTCGCCGGCGTCGTTGACCACCAGCTGCCCCACGACGAGCCCGCGACGGTTCGCGAACAAATGCAGTTCTTCGCGCAGCGCCGTGATCCCGACCTCGAGGTCTTCGATGATCGGATCGCTCTCGGACTGGTCGTCGAACGTGTTCTCCGACGACGTCCCGATCGAGTGTTTGGTGAGGTAGTACATCTGACGAATCGAGATCGTCTTGTCTTCCTCGATGAGCGTCTTCGCCTTGCTCGCGACGAGCAGGGTCTGCATGAACTTCTTCGCCATCGACGTGTTGAAGAACTCACGCTGCGAGGTCTTGTCGCCCAGCTCGATGATTCGCTTCTTCTCGTTGAACGACACGTTCGACAGCGCGCGAACCGGCAACTCCATCGCCGGGTTCTTTCCCGCGCGCGCCGACGCGTACATCTCGAACGCCAGCTTCTGGATCTTCTTGAGCGTCTTCTCGTCTCTCTCGTCCATCACACTCGGTCCCGTCTCGTTACCAACACTGAGAACTCTCGAAACGCGTCGGGGCTGGTTTCACGCCGCCGAGATCGCTTCCAACCGTTCGCCCTGAGCAAGCTGTTCGAGGCACGTGAACAGCGTTGTCGGAGGGCCGCACTGCGCGCTAGCGCTTCTTCTTCTTCGCGACCGGCTTCGCAGCCACCTTCGGCTTGCTCTTCGCGACGACCTTCGCTGCAGGCTTCGCCTTGCTCTTCGCGGCGGGCTTCGCCTTCGGCTCGGGCTTCGCGGCCTTCACCGATTTGACGGCCGCCTTCGCCGCCGGCTTCGCAACCGCCTTGGCCTTCACCGCGGGCGCCTTCGCCTTCGGTGCGGGCGCTGCGACGGTCTTCACCGACTTCGCGGGCTTCGCCGCGAGCTTCGTCGTGGACTTCGCGGGCACGGCCTTCTCCGGCTTCGCCTTGGCCTTCTTCTCCGCCACCGGCATCGGCCGCGACTTCGCCGACGTCACCGTCGGATGCTTCGGCTCGTTCGGAAAACCAGGCAGCGCGGGCTGCTTCGGCATCGACGCCGCGGGACTCGCCGCGCTCGTCTTCGCGCGTCCGCCCTTGGTCGCCTCGTCCATCGGCGGCGGCGGTTCGCTTCCGGGAGGAGGCGCCATCGACGGCGCACCCGAAGCGCCGCCCTCTTCCGGCGGCGGCACGCTCGCCGGCGCATCGAGCTTCACGAAGTTCGGCAGCGCTTCCAGGAACGCGACCTTCACCTTCTCGCTCTGCACCTTGGTGATGTCCGCGATCGCCGACGCGATCTCTTCGATGTACTTCTCGAACAGGCTCTTGCGCTCGCGCTGCCACTTCTCGGCCTGTTGCGCATTCACGTACGCACCGAGCTTGCGACCGCACTCCATCAACGCGAGGCGGATCTCTTCGACGATCTCGTCGTAGCTCGCGATCGCTTCTTTCGCTTCGTTCGTGAACGGCACCCACACGCTGGCGAGATGCACGAGCACGGCGAGCGGTCCGACCGGAAGCTCTGCGCCACGCTGATTGAACACGCCGTCGCGTCCGTACGACTTCCAGTTCACGCGGGTGACTGCCTCGGTCGTCGCACACGCGCGCGGCTGATAGAGCAACGGCACGCGATTCGCGAAGCGCAGGATCTCCGCCGACTGATCACCCGGCAGTTCGCCACCGAACGCGCAGCCCACTTCGACGATGAACGGATTGCCGCGGTACACGCTCGGCGGACGCGTGTGCGACACGAAGAATTCGGCTTTGAACCGTCGTTTGAGACCCTCGACCATCAGCTCTTCGCCGATGGGCGCCACGCACGTCGCAGGCGGCGGAAGGATCCGCACCTGCAGTGCGTGAAGCGCATTCTCGAAGCGCTCGAGCTGCGAGATCTCCACTTTCTTCACCGACGCGGTGGGCTCGATGTGGGCCTTCTTCGCGAGCGTGTCGACCAGCGCCGGGGTGAAGTTCTTGCCGAGTTCCTGGATCGCGTTCGTAAAGCGGTCGTCACGCTTCGTGAACGCTTTGAACAAGCGCGCCGTCTGCGGCAGCGTGGCTTGCGAAATCTGGATCACGCGATGGATGTCTTCGATGTGCGGTCCATCGAGTCGAGCCGCACGCGTCGTCGGATCGATCTGCGACTTCTTGCAGAGATCGTCGGCGACCTGCTTGGTGACCCGCGAATAGTCCTCCATCAGCACTTCGCGAACGGTGCGCTCGCCGGCTTCCTGGAACGACTTGATGAGCATCCCGAGTTCGACGCCGTACGGATGCGGCTTGATCTCCTGCGTCTCGGGCGGCAGCTGTTCGCTCGCACGCGGGAAGTGCAGCGACTCACCCTTCGGCGGCGTGAAGGTCAGCTCGAGATGCGGATTCGCAACGACGGTCTGTTCCAGATACGCCTGCACGCTCGCGCGACCGGCGCGGTACAGACCCGACATCTCGATCGTCACGCGCGTGCCGTGCTCGGATTCCCACGAGTCGTCGATGTCCTCTTTCAATACGTCGGGCGCGTTGGTGCGCGCGTCGATGCGCACTTCCATGCGATGCGCCGGGCGGCCCTTGCCGGTCTTCGACGTGATGATGATCGGGCGCCCGGTCGTGAGCTGCCCGTACATGCCCGCCGCGGAAATGCCGATGCCCTGCTGTCCGCGCGATTGCTTGAGCCGATGGAACTTCGAGCCGTAGAGCAGCTTCGCGAAGATCTTCGGGATCTGCGCCTTCACGATGCCCGGGCCGTTGTCTTCGACCGAGACCTTGAAGCGACCTTCGCTGACCTCTTCGATCGCGACCTTGATCGTCGGAACGATGCCGGCTTCCTCGCAAGCGTCGAGCGAGTTGTCGACCGCTTCTTTTACCGACGTGAGCAGCGCTTTCTGCGGGTTGTCGAAGCCGAGGAGGTGCCGGTTCTTGGTGAAGAACTCGCTGACGGAAATATCTCGCTGACGGCTCGCCATCGCCTCGGCCGTGGCGCGGCGGCCGCTTTTCTTCTCTTCGGTCTCGGTCGTCATCGTGGGGAACGCGAGTAGGACTGTGCGAAACTGCTGTCAAGCAAGAGCTGGACGTGCGCCGCTGTCGCGCGCGTTCGAAACGGGAACTCTCGTGTGATCCGAATCGGCTCGTCCGTCGCGTGGCGCCGCGTCCCGTCGTGCCTCGTTCGCGTCATGCGTCGGGCAGAAATCCGCGTTCGAAGCTGGGGCGCCCTTGTGGGCGCGGCGAATCACGAGTAATGACCGGCGCCAACTGGAGGGATCATGTCCTTAGCTCGTGGTGGTTCGCGATCGTTGTGGATCGCGTTGTTCGCAGTGGTGTTGGCCGGGTGTCCGGTCGCCGAGAATCTCGACGCGGGGCCGCGTGATGCGGCGGGCGACGTGCGCGCCGATCGCGTCGATGGAGGCGGAGTCGACGTCGCTGTCGATGGAACGTCCGAGGGCGGCACCTGCAGCGCGGGACAGACCTCGTGCAGCGGCGTGTGCGCCGATCTCCAGAGCGACAAGAACAACTGCGGCTCGTGCGGGCATGCGTGCCTCGCGACCGAAGCGTGCAACGGCGGCATGTGCGGCGAGCCGTGTCCCGATGGACAGACCTCGTGCGGCGGCACCTGCGTCGACACGAACTTCACGTCGACGAACTGTGGTCGCTGCGGCAACGCCTGCCCCTCGGGCCAGGTGTGCGCGAACGGTTCGTGCGCTGCGATGTGCCCGACCGGCCGTCGCGGTTGCTCGAGCGGCTTCGGCACCGTGTGCGCGGATCTGCAGACCGACTCCGCGAACTGTGGCGCGTGCGGCATGGCGTGTCCGTCGGGCCAGAGCTGCAACGCAGGTTCGTGCGGCGTGATGTGCCCCGCGGGCACCACGGATTGCGGCGGCAGCTGCGTCGACACCACCAACGATGCGAACCACTGCGGCGCGTGCCCGACGGCGTGCTCGGGCTCGCAGGTGTGTGTGGCGTCGGCATGCGTGTCGTCGTGCGCAACCGGACAGATCCGATGCGGCTCGTCGTGCGTCGATCCGAACAGCGATGCGATGAACTGCGGCGGCTGCGGCTCGACGTGTCCGTCGGGTCAGGCGTGCCGCGGCGGAACGTGCGGCATGTCGTGCACCTCGGGCCAGATGCTCTGCGGCACGACCTGCATCGATGTGCAGACCAATGCGATGAACTGCGGTTCGTGCGGCAACGCATGCCCCTCGGGTCAGAACTGCCAGGGCGGACGCTGCGTGTGCGGCGCGGGCCAGGCGCTCTGCGGCGCCGCTTGCGTCGCCCTCCAGTCGGACAACGCGAACTGCGGCAGCTGCGGCAATGCATGCCCCTCGGGTCGCACCTGCACGGGCGGAGCGTGCGTGCTGAGCTGCACCGGCGGACAGATGTCCTGCGGCGGCAGTTGCGTCGACACGCAGACCGACGCCGCGAACTGCGGCGCGTGCGGAACGGCCTGCATGGGC
>CBIHQZ010000378.1:0-6533 GCA_966212315.1 uncultured Myxococcales bacterium | reverse complement strand
AGGCAAGAAGGGCAAGCGCTTCGTCGGGTTCATGCCGACCCCCGATGGACGATGGTTCCGCTGGGACGACACCACGCTCGTCGTGCACCACGCGGACGGACGAGAGGCACGTATCGCGGGTGCCGGCGGGATGCGGCTGCCGCAGACGATCGTGGTCGGGCCATCGCTCGTGTTCAGCGCCGACGGACGCCAGCCGTGGACCGTCGCCGACACTGCGACCGGCGCCACGCTCGGCCAACTCGAGGGGCAGACGCCGGACGCGACGTTCGGTACGCCGCTCTACAACGCGGTCATCGTCGGCGCCGTCGGCGACGGGAAACTCTGGTTGAACGAGGGCACACGCATCGCGCGCTTCGACATCGCGTCGAGGCAGCGTGACGCGGTGGTCGAGGCACCGAGCGGCACGAAGTTCTTGGGCGGTGGCCTCGGTCCGGACGAGACGCTCGCGGTGATCGTCCGCCCGTTGGAGCGCGGCTTCGAGCGATCGGACGATCAAGTGATGACGTTCACGGCGGCAGGCGCACGCAGCGCGGCGACGAAGCTGGCGCCGATGTTCGTGACGTACGTCGGCGAGTCGTTGTTCGCGGTGGACGACGCGGGCCGTGCGTTCGTGGAACTCGACGCGTCACTCGCGGAGGTATCGCGCGTGCCGATGTTCGAGCCGGGCAAGAAGGGCTTCGCGCGCATGCTGCCGCTGCCCGGTGGACAAGGATGGATCTCGATTGGTGGCTTCGGCGAGTGGGACCATTACGGTCGGTAAGGGTTCCGGACACGCGGGCGCGATCCGACGGCGATTGCTCAGTGCACCACGACGGTCCCGCTGCACATCCCCGTCGCGACGCAGGCGCTCGGTCGAAAACCGATCGCGGCGGCGTTGCCGGCACAACACACCTGCCCGGTCGCGCAGTCCTCGGGACCGTCGCACGTCGACGACTGATAGGTCGCGCTGCCGTACGTCGGAAACGCGCACGCGCACGTCGATTGGCAGTGCTCCCGCACCATCGTGGTGAGGGGCGTCTGCTCGAAGCAGCAGCACCCCCCGCTCGACGTGTCACACATCGACGTCGCGGTGCCGTGGTCGTTGCACGGGACGAGCGCACAACCCGCGAGCCCCTCGTCGACGAGGCCGTTGCAGTTGTCGTCCGCGTTGTTGCAGGTTTCCGGCGTACTGGGATTGAGCGCCGGGTCCATGTCGAAGCAGTCGGTGCCACCGCAGGCCCGATCGTCGTAATGATCGCCATCGCGATCGAACGGATCCGCACCCATGCACCCGACGTCCCACACGGTGCCGCACACTTCGGGGAGTCCGGGGTGCCGTCGTGATTCGGCGTCGTCGCAATCGGTGTTGTCGGTGACCGCATCGTGGCCGTTGCACGCCGCGAATTGTCGCGGGGTGCACGCGGTGCCGAGCGCGGTCGCGGTCGCATCGCCGTATCGATCGCCGTCGCAGTCCGGGTAGTACGTGCCGCGCGGAAGTCCTTCGTCGATCTGTCCGTCGCAGTTGCTGTCGACGCCGTCGCACGATTCGGTCGCGCTCGGATGGATGTTCGTCGCGTCGACATGAGTCATGAACGCCGCGGGGATGCCGTCGACGGCCGCGAGATCGGCGCAGTCGTCGCCGCAATGCATGCCGCCGCTCGAGTCACGATTGCAGCACGCGCGATCGATGAAGCCGTCGCCGTCGTGGTCGCCGTCGCGACTCGAAGCACCAGCCACCGTCGTCGCGTCGCAATCCTCGTCGTGGGTCGGATCGTGGGTGCCGTCGGCGCGGGTCAGCGTCGTTCCGCCGGCGCCGGTGACAACCGCGCACACCTCGGCGTTGCCGGGGAAGCGATGGGGATCGGTGTCGTCGCAGTCGTCGCCACCGCACGACCGATCCGTGTGGCCGTCGCCGTCGGCATCGGCGCACGACGTGAGGCACCTGCGCATCGCCTCGGAACACATCTGCCCCGCCAGACACGGCGTGGCAGGACTTGCGGGCAAGCATCCTCGCGCGTCGGCACTGGAGAGGCCGGGCGCACAGCGCTCGACGCCGTTGCAGAACACGCCGTCGGAACAATCGATGTCGGTGTTGCAGCGGGCTACGACGTCCGTGCCGATATCCGCGACGACGGCATCGGTCGCCGCGTCGCGGGGCGCAGGGCTCGGGCTGCAACGAAGAGACGAAAGCGCGAGGGCGAGCGCGAAAAAGGGTCGCATCGATCGGTGCATGGCGTCGGCCGACCGTGCGCGTGGGTACGGAGCAAGTCAACACGCGTCGCGGAAAGAAGCGGGAATGAATCCGTGATTGAATGGGCGATGTGTTTTGCGGTTGTGTGTGCGGGGAGGAACCTCACCCCCGCTGCCGCGCGCCCCTCTCCCTTGTCGCCCGCGGTCAGCGCGCGTTGCGCAGGCGACGTCGAGAGAGGGGCTGAGTGAGTCGGAAGGTGGTGGGCAGTCTTCGCAAAATGTGTAGACGATGAATCGGTCGGGGAGATGGGCGGCGTCACGGACGTTCTCGGGCGCCTTCCACGGGTCGTCGCACCTCTGGCCGACCGGCGAGATCTCGCCCTCGTGCCACTCGAACATCTCGCACGGTCCATCCTTCCCCTGCCAGTCGCGGAGGACGCGGCGGCAGTGCTCGCAGCGAGACGCGACGCGCGGCGTGTAGCAGCCGTACACGCTCATCGGGGCTTTAGGATGGCATGTGGAGGATCGATGCTAGCGCGCGCTAGCGCGGCTCCTCGATGGCCGCGGTGTCGAGTGTCAGCGTGACGTCGTGTTTGTCAGCTGCTCGAGTTCGGTGCACGCGGTCTGATCGGATCCACAAGCCATGTTGAACAGTGCCCACGCACGGTTCGCATCCGCGGTCACGCCGGTGCCGTCGCGATACGCGCGTGCCAGCGGAGTGCACGCGCGGCGCTCGCCACGGGTACACCCGCGTCGATAGAGTGCGAGGGCGCGCTGGATGTCGGCCGGGCCGTCGTCGCCGCGTCGCAACCGCTCTGCGAGAAGGTAACAACCGCCCACACTCGGATCGGAATCGCAGGCGCGCGTGAGCAGCCCCACGACCCGTGCGCACTCTCCAGGGGCGCCCGCCCCGTCGGCGGCGAGATCGGCCGCGATCACGCATTCGGCGGCTACGCCGTTCGAGCAGGCTCGCACGCTTCGAGCCCACAACCGCTCCGGATGGAACGCGTGTCGTGCGACGGCGTGCTCTCCGGGGCGCAGCGTCATGAAGGTATTCCACTGCTCGCCATAGGCGAACACACGGAACATGTGCAGGCCCGGTCGTAGATGCGTGAGGAGCATGTGACCGTCGCCGGGTGTGTCGAGGAACTCGCGGTGCGGATCCGCGAGCGGGAGCGATCCCCATCGCACCATCATCACCGGTACGTCGCAGTCGAACTGAACGGTGGCTTCGGCCGGATCGGGCGAGTCCGCAGGCGGCGCGGATGACTGAGCGTGAACCGACGCTGCGCGCATCGTGAGCGCGCACACGACCGCAGCAATCGCTCGGGCTGGCCGCATCGAGTGATGGTATCTCTTGCCCCGCCTTCCGCGATAACGGAACAGCGGAGGCGGACTCGTCGAGGCCCTCGGGCAGTGCTCGTCGGCGCCACCGTTTCACTCGCAGTCACCGCGAGCACCGCGGCTTCATCTGCCCGGAACCACATTGCCACTCGGCGGCCGCGAATCGGATCAATTTCCAGTGGGCGGGACAGGGATCGAACCTGCGACCAATGCCGTGTAAAGGCACCGCTCTACCGCTGAGCTACCCGCCCTCGTGAGGGCGCGCGTGTTCTACGCGCACCACCACGCGGCTGTCATCACTTCAGTGCCGCGTCCCGCCCGCCTGCGTCGGCGTCCCCTCCGGCGCGCTCGGGGTCACGGCGCCACCGCCCTGCCCTTCGCTCACCAGCAACCCGTCGCGGTATTCCATCGGGCGCGGTCGCTTGCCGAAGAAGAACGAATCCGGATCGCTCACGTCGAGCGCCTCGCGGAGCACGTCGTCCATGTGCTCGACGAGCACGATGCGCAGGCTCTTCAGCACGCGCCGCGGCACTTCGCGGATGTCCTTCCGGTTCTCTTTCGGAATGACGACCGTGCGGATCCCACCGCGATGCGCGGCGAGTAGCTTCTCTTTCAACCCGCCGATCGCGAGCACGCGACCACGCAGCGTGATCTCGCCGGTCATCGCGACTTCCTTGCGCACAGGCACCTTGATCAACGCGCTCACCAGCGACGTCGCCATCGTGATGCCCGCGCTCGGTCCGTCCTTCGGGATCGCGCCTTCGGGGAAGTGAATGTGGACATCGAGCTTCGAGTAGAAGTCCGCCTCGAGCCCGAGTTTCTCCGCGCGCGAACGCACGTAGCTCATCGCGGCCTGCGCGCTCTCCTGCATCACGTCACCGAGCTTGCCGGTGATGATCAGCTTTCCCTTGCCGGGCACGATCGCGACTTCGTTCGGCAGCAGATCGCCACCGACCGAGGTGACCGCGAGGCCGTTCGTGAGCCCGATCTCGTCGTGCTCTTCCTTGCGACCCGAGGTGAACTTCGGCACGCCGAGATACTTCGGAACGTCCTTGGCCTGGATCGAGATCTCCTTGTCGCGCCCGTCCTTCAGCACCTGGCGCGCGACCTTGCGGCAGATCGATCCGAGTTCGCGCTCGAGTGAGCGAACGCCGGCTTCCTTCGTGTAGTGATGAATGATCGTGCGGATCGCGTTCTCGCTGATCTCGAACTTCGCTTCCTCGAGCCCCGCTTCCTTCTTCTGGCGCGGCACGAGATAGCGCACTGCGATGTTCAGCTTCTCGAACTCCGTGTAGCCAGACAGCTGGATGATCTCCATGCGGTCCTGGAGCGGCACCGGAATGCCCGACAGCGTGTTGGCCGTCGTGATGAACATGACGTCGCTGAGGTCGTAATCGAGATCGAGATAGTGATCGTTGAACGTGTGGTTCTGCTCGGGGTCCAACACTTCGAGCAATGCCGACGCCGGATCGCCACGGAAGTCGGTCGACATCTTGTCGATCTCGTCGAGCAGGAACACCGGATTGTTCGAGCCGGCCTTGCGCAGCGACTGAATGAGCTTCCCCGGGAGCGCACCGATGTACGTGCGTCGATGCCCGCGGATCTCCGCTTCGTCACGCACGCCGCCGAGTGACAGGCGCACGAACTTGCGACCCGTGCAGCGCGCGATGCTGCGCGCGAGCGAGGTCTTGCCCACGCCGGGCGGCCCCACGAGGCACAGCACCGGGCCCTTGAGCTTCTCGGTCAAAGCCTGCACCGCGAGATATTCGATGATGCGTTCTTTGATCTTTTTCAAACCGTAATGATCTTCGTCGAGCACCTTCTCGGCTTCGACGATGTCACGCTGATCCTCGGTCTTCTCGCCCCACGGCAAACCGAGAATCCAATCGATATAGTTGCGAACGACGGTGGCCTCGGCGCTCATCGGCTGCATCATCCGCAGCTTCTTGAGTTCCTTCTTCACTTTGCCCTGAGCTTCCTTGCTCAGGCCCTTCACCGTCTTGAGCTTGTCCTCGAGTTCCTGGATCTCGGTCTTGAACTCGTCGCGCTCACCCAGCTCGCGCTGGATCGCCTGCATCTGCTCGTTGAGGTAGTACTCTTTCTGCGTCCGCTCCATCTGACGCTTCACGCGCGAGCGGATCTTCTTCTCGACCTGCAGGATCTCGATTTCCGCCTGCATCACTTCGTGCAGTCGATCGAGACGCTTCACCGGGTCTGCCATTTCGAGCATCGCCTGCTTGTCGGCGAGCTTGATGCTGCCGAGATGCACGACGACGGTGTCCGCGAGGCGGCCGGGCTCGTCGATGGTCTGCACGGTCATCAGCATCTCGGGCGGCACGCGCTTGTTGAGCTTCACGTACAGCTCGAACGTGCTCTGCACCGAGCGCATCAACGCCTCGACCTCGACGCTCGTGCTCGACGGTTCCTCGATGATCTCCGCTTCGACGCCGAGGTGCGTGTCGCGCTCGACGAAGCGCTTCACGCGCGCGCGGCGCTGGCCTTCCACCAACACCTTCACGGTGCCGTCGGGCAACCGGTGGAAGCGGTGGATGCTGCCGATGGTGCCGACCTCGTAGATGTCTTCGGCGCTCGGGTCGTTTGTCTTCGGGCGCTTCTGCGCGGCGAGGAAGATCTCCTTACTGCCCGCGAGGGCCTCGTCGATGGCGGCGATGCTCTTCTCACGCCCCACGAACAGGGGAACCACCATGTACGGGAACACGATGATGTCGCGGAGCGGCAGGAGCGGAACGCTGCGCACGGCGCTGTCTGCGTTTCGATCCGAGTCGTCTGTGGCGTTGGACATGGGCGGCTTGTTTCCTCGAGCTTCGATCTGCCGCGCGACCGAGGGACGGCGCGCGGGGGGAACATGTGTAAGGCGGATCGCCCGGCACGTCCACGGATCGGCATACGCCACCTGCGCACCCGGATGACACCCGGCGGAGGGACGGGCCCGAGGAGCGATTACTGGAAATCGGGTCGGAGCGTATGGCGCTGAAAGCGCGCCCTACTGGCAGGTGTAC
>CBIHQZ010000377.1:0-6537 GCA_966212315.1 uncultured Myxococcales bacterium | reverse complement strand
TCCCGGTATCCAGACGGTGGTCGAGGTATCGGCCGCGACCGGCGCGGGCGTTGCGGACGGGACTGTCTGCGCGGGCGTTCCGAGAAGCGAACTCTGTACTTCGACGCCGTCGAGCACGGCGCAGTGCGTGTCGGGAAACACGGTGGTGTCGACGCTCGCGGAGAGGTTTCTCAGCGCCGCGCGATACGCCCGCATCGCATCCGCGCGGTAGCGGATCTCGACGCGTCCGCCTTCGGACACCGGCTCACCGGCTTCATCCACTCGAACGAACACATCGTCTGTGCGCAAACGCATCTTCTTCCACGGCATGCGACGAATGCTTCTACCATAGGCGCCCATTCGCGATGGCCACTCGATCGAAACAGCTCGCGGCCCTCGCGTTCGTCGTCGGCATTCTCGTCGGAGCAGGCGCATTCGCACTCGTGCTTCGAACCCGGCATCGCGCGGAATCGAGCGTGCAGTCGGCCTTGGCGGGGCTGCCGCGCGAGCCGTCGGCGTACATTCCCGCGGGCGCACGCGGGGTGGCGATCGTCGATGTCGAGCGGTTGCGACGCGCACCGGTGCTCGCGTCGTGGTTCACCGGAACACCCGCGCACGACGAACCGTGCGAAGCGGGATTGTTGCGACGCGTGCGTGCGATCGCGATCGCGGTCGGCGGCGGGCTCGATCAGGTCGGCGTGGCGTTCGCGGGCGATCTGCCGCCAGCGGAATTGATCGCGTGTGCGCGCGCACGATTGCCCCGCGAGTCGGTGATGGAGCGATCGAGCTATCGCGGCATCGAACTGACGCGCCTTGCGCCGCGGCGCAGTGCGGATCTGCTCCCGTCGTCGACGGTGTCGGAGATCGTGTACCTGCCGAGCGGCGTGGTGCTGGCGGGGTCGTTCGAGATGGTGAGGCGAATGATCGATCGCGGTCTCTCGCCGGGCGGATCCGACGTGCCGACGGCGGCGACCGAGATGCGTCGGCGGATCGGTCCCGGTTTCGATGCGGTCGCGGCGTTCGAATTGCCGACGGACTCAGCGAACGATCGCGATGCGCTTTCACCGGCCTTCGCGCACGTGCGCGGAGTTGCCATCGGGTTGCACGGCGACGATGCGCTCGAGGCCAGCGCGCTCTTCGGTTGCGACGACTACGACAGTCCGCGCGAGGTAAGCGATGCGATCACGCAGTTGCGGCAATCGCTGGCGGAGGCGCTGCGGTTGCCGTCGCTGGCGGAACCGTTTCGACGCGCGCGGGTGGAACGAGGCGCGACCGATGTGCGAGTCGCCACGCAATTCACGGCCGGCGAGCTGGCCGGGATGGAGCTGATGCTCCGCTCGCTGCTTTCGACTTCGCCATCGGAGCAGACCCCGAGCGCTTCGTCGTCCCCTCCGCCGTAGTCGTTACGCCGAAGCGACGGTCGATTGCGGCGAGGAGCTTGTCGGCTTCTTCGATGGCGAGATGCGAGAGCACCACGGCCCGCGCATCGGTCGCGCGCACGATCACGCGGCCCTGTCCGCGCAGGCCGGGAAACAGCGCGCGCAGCAGCAGGTCGAATACGAAGCCGCTGAGGATGAGACCGATGCCGAGGCCGATGAGCGGGAAGTACGCGACGCCCGCACCTTCGACGACCGCGCGCGCGCCGAAGAGCGCACCCCCGGCGAGTCCGGTGAGCGCGACCGCGACCGGGAGTGCGGGGTAGCGAACTTCGCGGCGGATCTCGACGAGCTGTTCGATCGGGTAGCGCACGTCGAAGGTCTTCAGCGTTCGGCCGAAGAGTTCGGTGTGGCCGACGACGCGCAAGGTCTCGCCGTCGAGCGACACGGTCATCGGACGGCGGAACGAGAAGATCAAACGCCCCGCGGAGACGAACGCCCCGCGGATGACGGACCAGCCCGTGAGAATCGAGAGCGTGCGTGCGAGTGCGCCGCGGTGGAGTCCTTCGACTTCGCCTGCGACCGAGATGTTCTCGGAAGCAGCGCGCAAGCCGGCCGGCAGTTCTTCTTTGATGGTCGTGAGCGACTCGCCGCTGCTCACGCTCGATCCGCCGCGCAATGCGCGAATGGCGGCGGTCGCGGCCACACTCGGTGCGTCGATGGGCGCGTCCTGCACCACGCGTTCGAAGCGCGCG
Organism: uncultured Myxococcales bacterium; assembly: GCA_966212315.1. GTDB lineage: Bacteria > Myxococcota_A > Polyangia > Polyangiales > CBIHQZ01. The sequence continues at coordinate 4,427 of CBIHQZ010000377.1, read as the reverse complement.
AGCGTATCGGCGGCGAGGCCCACGCGCGCAGCGGTATACGGCGCGTACGGCCCGTTCAACTCGAGCCAGTCGAGCGCGGGGAGCAGCCCCTTCACCGTCGTCACGCCACCCGCACCGTCGATCAAATCACCGAGGTGACGCGCGAAGAGCACGGAGACCAGCGCGCGTTCGCTCTCGTCGCCGGCGCCGCGACGAAGCACCACCAACGGCGCGGTGTCGTCCACGGTCGCAGTCGCTTCGGTCGCGCCGTGCGAAGCCATCGCGGCATCGATCGCAGTCACCGGAACATTCGCCGCGCGCGATTGCGCCTGCGCGATCAACGCCTCGCCCACCACGCGTGCGGCCACCTGCGCGTCGCCGCGTGCGATGCGCGAGAGTGCTTCGTGAGCACGGCGATACGAGTCGATCGAAGGCGAACCGGACGGCATGAGGCGGCGGATCCTATCCAGGCAGAGGGGGCTGCGGCAATCGCGACGAGCGGGGAAATCCCGTCACGAGCGAGGCGCGACCGTGTGCAGCGAAGCGCGCACCGTTTCCATCACGCCGCGCATGCGTGACAGCTCGGCCGCGTTCGAATGCGCGAGGTCGTTGTGCTCGCCCGGATCGTGCGCGAGGTCGTACAACTCGTAACGACCGCTGCCGCGCTCGAGAAGTTTCCATCCGTGATCGACGACCGCGCGTCGCAGCGAGTTGAACGGACCCTCGGGGAGTTCCATGTAGATCGGTCGCTCGGGGGGCGGTTCGCCGAGCAGATCGGGAACGAGACTGATGCCCGAGAACGCATCCGCTGCACCGCGCTCGGGCTGCGGGAGTCGAAGCAGTTCCATCAGCGTGGGGACCATGTCGATCTGACTGCGCGCGACCGCGACGTGATGCGGCGCAACGCCCGGAACACGCACGATCCACGGCACCCGCACCAATTCTTCCCACAACTCGACGCCGTGATAGCCCATCCCGTGTTCGCCGAACGCTTCGCCGTGATCCGCGGTGACCACGACGATGGTGCGATTCGCGAACGGCATCGTCGCGAGCGCTTCGAGCATGCGTCCGACCTGGCGATCGCTCCACGCGACCTCGGCGTCGTAGCGCGCGCGTTCGCCCGAACCGAACGACGCGAACTCGGGGTGCGGGACGTATTGCTTGTGCGGGTCGAAGAAATGCACCCACTCGAAGAAGCGGCCGGTGTCGTGTTCGTGGGTGCGAAGCAACGCCAGCGCGCGATCACAGACCGCGGCATCGGCGCTGGTGTTCTCCTGCGCGTCACTCGACGGCGCAGCCTGCATGTCCCACGTGGTCATCCCCTGCGTGAGGCCGAAGCGCGGCTCGAAGTAGAAGTGCGAAGCGGCACCGAACGTGGCGAATCCCGCGTCGCGCAGTCGCTCGGCGAGAAAGACGTTGTTGTTGTTCGGGTACGCGACGAAGTGTTCGCTGTCGCGCGCGCACTCGGTCGGGTAGCGCCCTGCCATCAGCGGTCCGATCGCGCGGCCGGTGTACGAACTCAGCGCGTACGCGTGATCGAACACCACCGACTCGGTCGCGAGTCGATCGAGCGAGTCCGAGAGCGCGTGCGGATTGCCCGCGTAGTGCAGGTCCCATCGCATCGTGTCGACGGTGATGAGCACGAGATTCATGTCGGCCGGTGTCTCGCGATGCAAACGTTCCGCGAGTGACGGCGGTGGCGGCGGCGGTGGCGGCGGTGGAAGCGGCGCGTCGCGGCCCGAGCAGTCTTCGTCGATGCGGTTGCCGGGGATGTCGGTGGCGCCGGGCGCGATGCGCGCATTGTGATCGTCGCAGTCGCCGCCGCCGAACAATGGCGAGCTGCCGTCGTGATCGCGATCGGTGCGGTGGCGAAGCATGCGCAGCATCGAGCGCGCGAGACCGGGACGCGCGTCGATGGCACTCGCGCTCGGGGCGTCTTCGAAATGATGCGCGGCGTGACGAAGCATCAACGCGCTGCTCGCGCCGCAGACGACGAGGACGCCGAGCGCCGCGAATGCCGAACGAGTGAGTCCCACCGCGAGTGCGACCGCGACGAGACCGATGCCAGCAAGACCGTAGACCGGTGCGAGATCGAGTTCGGGTTTCTTCAACACGCCGAACACGCCGAAGAACGAACCCAGTCCGTCGGTGGTTCCGGTGCGAATGCCGAGGGTCAGAAGGACGACGGGCACGATGATCCCGATGATCGCGAACGGGAGGAAACGGCGGGCGGCCCGCGGCGGGATGAGTCGTTCGAGCGCCGCTCGGGTGGTGAGATAAAGCACAGCACACGCGATGCTGACGATCGCGAGCGCAACGGCCTGGGCGAGGGCGGCGAGGCCGACGTGATGGAACGCGGTGATGAACACTCGGTTCATCCGTGCGAGCAGTGCGATCCACGTGACGAACGCAGCGGGGGCGAGGAGCAGCGTGGCGGCGGTCGATCGCGCGCTGGTGTCCTGGCGTCGGAACGAATCGACGAACGCGCGCATCCGCGGCGCCGAGGCGAGGAGTGCGACCGGGACGAGAAACCCGACGAGCGCGACGGTGAACGGCGCGAATAGCGCGGCCTCGCGAACGGCGCCACCGCGGCGGTCCATCGGTGCGCGTGCGATTCCCGAGATCATCCCTGCGACGAGGGGCGCGGCGGCACTGGCAGCGAGCGCGGCGAGGAAGCGTCGACCGCCGTTGGCGAATGCATCGCGACGTGAGGGCGGGCGAGGTGGCGATGGCGGCGGCACACCGGGCTTTTCGGCGCGAACGTTCGGCGGCGGAGGCGGCGGTGGAACCGGTCCGGTGCGCACCGCGGACGGCGGCTGTTCGATCGCAGCGATCTCTTCGTCGGTGACGTCGATCGTTTTCGGCGGCTTTGAATCCGTGTCGGGCATCGAGAGAGCGGGGCGTACCGCACCCACGCGGTGGAAGCAAAAGCCTCACGCGGTGGTCGACCGCGGTCAGGGCGCGCGGTCGGATTCTCGGTTAACAACGGACATGCGCGAGCGAACGCTTCCGTACTATCTGGCCAACCGCCCCGAGCAACCGAACGCGGATCTCGAAGTGCGGGACAAGTTCGATGGGGCACTCGCCGCACGCGTCGCGGTGGCCGATGCCGCGGCGATCGAGCGCGCGATTGCGGCGGCAGCGCGGGCGAGCGAGCCGATGCGCAAGCTTCCGCCGTTCGAACGGCAGCGGGTGCTCGAACATTGCGTGACGCGTTTTCGTGAACGCGCCGACGAACTCGCGCAGACGCTGTGCGTCGAAGCCGGCAAGCCGATTCGCGACGCGCGCGGCGAGGTGACGCGATTGATCGACACGTTCAAGGTCGCGGCCGAAGAAGCAGTGCGGATCGGCGGCGAGGTCGTGAACCTCGAGATCTCGAAACGCGCGGCCGGCTATCGCGGGATGACGAAGCTCGTGCCGGTGGGACCGTGTTCGTTCATCACGCCCTTCAATTTCCCGCTCAATCTGGTGGCCCACAAAGTCGCTCCCGCGATCGCAGCGGGTTGCCCGTTCGTGCTGAAGCCCTCCGAGCGAACGCCGCTCGGTGCCTTGATCATCGGTGAGGTGTTGGCCGAGATGGACCTCCCGGCAGGCGCATTCTCGGTGCTCCCGTGCGACCACGCGCACATCGCGCCTTTCATCGAAGACGACCGACTCGCGCTCCTGTCGTTCACCGGCTCGGGGAAGGTCGGCTGGGATCTGAAAGCGCGCGCCGGGCGGAAGAAAGTGGTGCTCGAACTCGGCGGCAATGCAGCGTGCATCGTCGATGGAGATCAATCGGCGCAGCTGCACGCGATCGCGGATCGCATCGTGTTCGGCGCTTTCTATCAATCGGGGCAGAGCTGCATTTCGGTGCAGCGCGTGATCGTGCACGAGGCGCTCTACGAGCCGCTGAAACGCTTGCTCCTCGAACGTTCGCGCGTGCTCGTGGCGGGCGATCCGAAGGACGAGACGACGTTCGTCGGACCGATGATCGACGAGCCGGCGGCGAAGCGGGTGGAGGACTGGAGCGCGCGCGCGGTGCGGCGCGGCGCGAAGGTGCTTTGCGGCGGCACGCGGCGCGGCGCGATGGTCGAAGCGACGGTGATGGAGAACGTCGCGCACGACGAACCGCTCTACCGCGAGGAAGTCTTCGGCCCGGTCGTGATGCTCGAACGCGTGGGCTCCTTCGACGAGGCACTCGCGCGCGTGAACGACAGCGACTTCGGGCTGCAGGCGGGAGTTTTCACCGACAGCCTCGCGCACACGATGAAGGCCTGGGACGAACTCGCGGTGGGCGGCGTGATCGTCGGTGACGTGCCGAGTTTCCGCGTTGACAACATGCCGTATGGCGGGGTGAAGGGCTCGGGTTTCGGTCGCGAAGGAATTCGCTACGCCATTCAGGACATGAGCGAAGTGCGTCTCCTGGTGACGAAGATTTGATGAGAGACGCGCCCGATCACGCACTC
>CBIHQZ010000376.1:0-6548 GCA_966212315.1 uncultured Myxococcales bacterium | reverse complement strand
GCCTCGTCGGCTTGCTCGTACTGCTCGTGCTCGTCATCGTCGGCGGCGCACCGCTGCTGCTCCACGTGGCGCCGCGCACTTTCGTCGCAGCGGCGGTGATCACGGGGATCGCGGCAGCGCTCGGATACGTCGCCGGCGGTGCGAGCTTCGAGGATCGTGCGACGTCGAGCCTGGTCGCGGCGATGGGCAATCCGGCCATCGCGATCGCGATCCTGAGCGGGAGCCGCGCGGACCTTCACCCAGGCGCGCTGGTGGCGGCTTACGTACTGGTGCGAGCGCTCTCGATGATTCCCGTGCAGGTCGCGCTGCGACGCGAGCGAACGAGGCACTCGAGCGACGGTGACGAATGCGCGACACATGCCGGAGTGGCGTGAGGGACGCAAGTACGCCGGGAGAAGGCTACGCGAACGTCGACCACCGCGGACGAACTGAAGGGCGCAAAAACCCCTGATGCGGTAGACGGCACGGAGCACCATGACCATCGAGATCCGACAGCATGCGCCCGGTGGCGACATCAAAGATTTCATTCGCGCTGCGTTCGTCGTGTTCGCCGACGACCCCGCGTGGGTCGCACCGTTGAACATGGTGATCGAGGAGAAGCTCGATCCGCGCAAAGACCCTTTCTACCAGCACGCCGACGTTGCCCTCTTCACCGCGTGGAAGGACGGCAAGCTCGCCGGGCGCATCTCCGCGACCGTCGATCGCTCGTGGCTCGACACCTGGAAGGACGACACCGGGCACTTCGGTTTCTTCGACACGATCGACGACGAAGAAGTCGCGAAGGCGCTTCTCGATCGTGCCGAACAATGGCTGCGCGAGAAGGGAATGAAGCGGGTCAACGGCCCGATGAGTCTCAGCGCCAATCAAGAGTTCGGGCTGCTCGTCGACGGTTTCGAGCACGCGCCGAATCTCGACATGGGGCACTCGCGTCGCTACCAGGGCGCGCTCGCCGAGAAGTGCGGGTTCGTCAAAGAGAAGGACGTGTACTGCTGGCGCTACGACGCCACGCTGCCGTTCAACGCGAGAACCCTCAAGGCGTGGGAATCGATCCAGGCCCTCCCCGAGGTGAAGCTTCGCAGCGTGAGTCTTCGCAACCTGCGTGAAGACCTCGGCACGATCATGGATATCTACAACGAGACGTGGGCCGGCAAGTGGGCCTACGTCCCGATCACATCGGCGGAACTCGACAAGATGGCCAAGGACCTCTCGATCGTGCTCGATCCCGACGTGGCTTTCATCGCCGAGATCGACGGCAAGCCGGCCGGGATGTGCATCACGGTTCCGAATCTCAACGAGGTCGTCGCGGACTTCGACGGCAAGCTGTTTCCGTTCAACTGGATCAAGCTGTTGTGGCGAACGAAAGTGAAGCGCCCCGCCTCGTCGCGACTGATCCTGCTCGGCGTGCGCGAAGAGTATCGAAAGAACATCAAACGCTACGGGGGGCTCTCCGCCGCGATGTACGTCGAAGTTGCGAAGCGCGGCGTCCGCAAGGGCTACCAGTGGGCCGAGTTGAGTTGGACGCGCGAGGACGACAAGCCGATCAACCTCGGAATCCGCTCGATGGGCGCGACGATCTACAAGACGTATCGCGTGTACGAGAAGTCGCTCTGAGTTTCTGAACGGGTGATGACCGCACGCTAGCTCATCGCGACACCCCCGACTGTGCACACGTGCGCGGCACCTGTCGTGCACCGCACCCCTCACAGGTTCGCGGCAGCCCGGTCGGGCTGCAAAGGGGGATGCATGACGAACCAGAACATTCGCGGCACGGTCGCGCTCGTCTCCATGATGTTGGCCACCGGCTGCGCGGGAACGCGGGTTCCGGTCGCTCAGCTGGCCGCAGCCGAGGGAGCAATCCGCGCGGCGCAGGAAACGGGGGCAGAGGGATCTCCCCAGGCTGCGTTGCATCTTCACTACGCGCGTCAGGAACGGGCCGAGGCGCAGCGATGGATCGACAAAGACGAACCGCGAGAGGCGGCGCTCATCCTTCGTCGTGCGGAGGCGGACGCGAACCTCGCGATTGCACTCGCACGCCAGGCTCGCTCGCTTCGCACCGCGGAAGCAGACGGCCAGACGCCGTAGGGATTCGACGATCGTCAGGGACAAACGGCAGGAGTGACAGCCATGAGAACCACGCTTCGACTCGGGACTCTCGCGGTCTGTAGCGCCGCGATCTTCGGTGCGGCCGCGTGCAGCGGGCATCTCGAACCGCAAGGACTCGTCGCCGCACGCGCGTCGTACAACGCCGCGACGAGTTCTGGATCCGCGCAGGAACTCGCGCCTGTCGAACTCGACAACGCGCACACGGCGCTCGTCGCAGCGGAAGACGCGTATCGCCGTCATCCGAGCAGTCATACGGTCGACGAACTTGCCTACGTCGCGCAGCGGCGCACCGAGGAAGCGGTCGCGACCGCGAATACGCGCGCAGCGGAACGTCAGCGTGCCGCAGCGGCCGCGGCGGCGGCGCGAACACAGGCTCAGCGAGCGCAGGAGACGAGCGCGCAACTCGAAGTGACACGGCAGCGACTTGCGGCCGAACGAGCGCGTGCCGAGGCGACGCAGCAGTCGCTCGATCGCGAACGCGCCGAACGTGCCGAGGCCGACGCGCGTGCGAGCGCGACGATGGATCGACTGCGCGAAGTCGCTTCGGTGCACGAGGAGATGCGCGGTGTCGTGATCACGATGTCGGGCCACGTGCTGTTCGCGACCGGTGAGGCCACGCTGTTGCCGACGGCGCAGCAGAAGCTGCAACTCGTCGCGCAGATGCTTCGCGACATGCCCGAGCGCACGATCGTCGTCGACGGACACACCGATTCGCAGGGCGATGCGAACGCGAACTACTCGCTCTCGCGCGCACGTGCCGACAGCGTGCGCAGCTTCCTGATCGGCAACGGCGTGCCCAGTGAGCGCATTCGCTCGGAGGGCTTCGGTCCCAGTCGCCCGGTCGCGAGCAACGACACCGTCACCGGACGTGCAGAGAATCGCCGTGTCGAAATCGTGCTGCAGCCGGCCATCGGCGGCGGCCCGCGGAGCGACGAGTAGGACGTGCATACTCGGCGCTGATGATCCGCCCATCGGTTCCGGTCGCGCTCGCCCACGCACTCGTTGCCTTCGCGACTCCGCTCGCGCGCGCGCAGACTGCCGCGCCCACGCCGGTCCCCGCCCATCCGCAGTGCACGATCGCGAACGATGCGGTCATCGAGACGCCGGACGAGGGATACACGTTCGGCAACGTCGAGATCGCCGCAGCGCAGACCTCGGCGCTCGTCACGTTCTACGAGCCGTGGAGCGGTCGTTTCGACGGCGGCACCAATGCGGGGTCGGTGTGGATCGACGCACGATTTCCGCGCGGCGTCGTTCACGAGACACACTCGAACTCAGCGGCCGGCTGCGCGAACGAAGCCATCGTCGCGGCCACGAGGCACGGCGGCGATCTCACGCGGTTCACGTTCGGATGGATGGCGACCAACGGCGACTCCGGTGATCCGCACTTCGCACTCACCGATCGGCGCCATCGTCAGCAAACACAGACTCGCTGGCAGACGCCGCGCACGCTCGTCGCGGATGGACGCGCGAATCTCGTGCTCGGCGCATCCATCGGCATCGAGAACCGATGTGCGGACCCGTGCACGTGTTCGGTCGAAGAGCATCCCACCGCGTCGATTCGAACGTTCGCGTTCAGCGATCGCCGCGCCGAGTCATCGGTGATCCAACGCGCAACGATGACCGACCCGTCCGCGCGACCGTTCAGTGCGCTCGCGGTGGCGGTCGGCAACGATCGACAAGCGATCGCATTTCGTCGCGGCGAAGATCTCTTCGTGCAACGCATCGATGCGTCGGGTGCACTCGCGGGCACAGCGATTCTCCTCGCACACGGCGGCGTGGGCGCACCGGCGATCGCATATCGCGGTCAGGCGTTGATCGCGCTGTGGGCGCAGCGCGACGTGGCGACGGCGCCGTACACGATTCGATGGGTCGAATGGGATCCCGAGGCGGGCGCGCCGCCGTCGGCGCGTATGGCGCGAGCGGCGGCCGAAGGCGATTCGATGATGGCCCCCGCGGTGGCGGTGGACGGCGATCGGGTGCTCCTCGCATGGAGCGAAGGCGACGACGGACATCGCGGCGTGATTCGTGTCGGCGCTGGTCGCGGCGATCTCGCTGGGATTATCGCAACCGCTTCGACCGTGACGACGGCCGGCGGCAATGCGCGCGATCCAGAGGTCGCACTCACCGCGAGCAACGCATGGCTCGTCTGGCAGAACTTCACGTCCGCACATCCGCGCGGAGAGCTGCGTCTCGGTTCGCTTCGCTGCGCGCCCTGAATGGCGCACGCACGCTCAGAACGAGCCGATTACGCCGTTGCCCGTGAACATCACGCGCACACCGCCCCGCGGATTCCCCGACGCCAGGGGCGGCCGCGCGAGAGCCACGATCGAGAACGCGAGCGACGCCACGCTGAATCCGAGATAGCCACCGACGATTCCCCAGACCTGCGGCGACTGTGACGGGAGCACCGCGAGCCCGCTGAGCATGAGCGTCGCGTTGATCGCGTGGACGCTCCAGGCCGCCGTCCCGAACGGCCCTGGACTTCCGTTTCGCGCGACCTCCGCATCGGCTTCGCTCGCATCGACTTCACGATGTCCGACCGCACCAGCGCTCTCTCGATCCCGACCACGTTCTCCGCTTCGCCCGCCGCACGCGTCGACGATGCACGGCCCGTGAGCGCGACCGTCGCACGCCATGCTCGCCGGCAACATTGCGCTTCGACTCGCCGTCACACTCTCGAGCCAGCTCTTCGGCTTCTACGGCGTGCTTGCGCTGAACGCGATGTGCGGGGTCATCGCGCTGGCGGCGATGCCTTGGATCCGGGTACGCGCGGCGCGCGTCGGCGAAGCGCGGGGGTAGATCCGTTGCCGCACGTGATCGCGTGGGCTACCGTGGTAGGACAATGGCTCGGAAACGCGCGGGTCGAACCGTCAAGCTCAGCGTCTCGCTCGACAAGGACGATGTCGCTGCGCTCAAACGGAGCGCGAAGGAGTCATACGGAGGCAACCTCTCCGCGGCGTTCGCCGAAGCTGCACGCCTGATCCGGCAGCGCGAAGCCCGACGACGCCTGGTCGATGCGCTCGGTGGTTCCACGCTGACGGCGGAGACCGCCGCCGCGATCGATGCGGAACAGGCCGGTGGTCCGCGATACGAACCGCCGAAGACGAGGCGAGGGCGCGCGGCGTGAGAGGAATCACGTTCGACACCGGCGCGCTGATCGCCCTCGAGCGGCGTAGGCAGCGCATGAAAGAAATCATCGAACGTGCCCTCGATACAGATTTGCCGATCACGGTGCCCGCCGACGTCGTCGCCGAGTGGTGGCGCGCGCGCACCGATCTGCGCGAAGCGATTCTCGCGTGCGTCGACGTAGAGCCACTGACCGATCTGCTCGCGAAGCGTGCGGGCGAAGCGCTCGCCGCAGTGAAAGGTGCGACGCTCGTCGATGCCGTCGTGATGGCCTCGGCAGCTTCGCGCGGGGATGTGGTCTACACGGCCGACGTCGAAGACCTGGAGCTGCTGCGGCGACATTTCCCGGGCGTGCGCGTGCTGGGTGTCTGAGCAGGCGGATTGCGCCCGCCCGTCCGCGCTACTTCCCGGTGTCGTAATTCAGATTCGGCCCGAGCCATCGCTCGACTTCACCGACGCTCATCCCCTTGCGAGTCGCGTACTCAGCCACCTGATCGCGATCGATCTTTCCGAGCGTGAAATAGCGCGACTCCGGATGGGCGAAGTACAGCCCGCTCACGCTCGCACCCGGCCACATCGCGAACGACTCGGTGAGCTTCATCCCCGTCTTCGCTTCGACGTCGAGAAGCTTCCACAAGAGTCCCTTCTCGGTGTGATCCGGGCACGCGGGATATCCCGCCGCCGGGCGGATGCCGCGGTACTTCTCGTGGATCAATTCATCCACCGTGAGCGTCTCGTCGCGCCCGTAACCCCATTCGCGACGCGCGCGCTGGTGCAGGTACTCGGCGAACGCCTCCGCGAGTCGGTCGGCCAGCGCCTCCGCCATGATCGCGTTGTAGTCGTCGTGCGCGGCGCGGAAGCTGTCGCACAGCGCTTTCAATCCGATGCCGGTGGTGACCGCGAAGGCGCCGAGGTGATCGCGCAGACCGCTCTCGCGCGGCGCGACGAAGTCCGCGAGTGAACGACACGGATCGTTTGCGTCCTTCTGCGCCTGCTGCCGGAGGAAGTGGAAGCGCTCGACCGGACTCGTGCGCGATGCATCCGCGAACAACTCCACGTCGTCGCCCACGCTGTTGGCCGGAAAGAGGCCGTACACGCCGCGCGCGGTGATGAGCTTCTCCTTCACGATCCGATCGAGCAGCACGTTCGCTTCCGCGAAGAGCTGCTTCGCCTGCTCGCCGTACTTCTCGTGCTCGAGAATGCGTGGATAGACGCCGCGCAACTCCCACGTGTGGAAGAACGGCGTCCAGTCGATGTACTCGCGCAGCGTCGCGAGCGGGAAGTCTTCGAGCACACGCACGCCGGTGAACTCGGGC
>CBIHQZ010000375.1:0-6565 GCA_966212315.1 uncultured Myxococcales bacterium | reverse complement strand
CTCGTTCACACCGCACAGGTGCTGGCGCGCGGGATCGTGGGGCGGCTCACGCTCGGCGAGGCGCTGGCGAAGAGCGACACGATCGCGAGCGAAGTGCTGGCGGCGCTGCGTGGCTCGGAGATGGTGACGATGACCGGCGTCGAGATCCTCGGGCTCTCGCTACTCGCGGTGCGTCCCACGCCCGATGTCGCCAAGGCGCTCGAAGCCGAGGCGCGCGAGGCGCTGCTGCGACGCTCGGACGAGGCGATCTACGCGCGGCGCAATGCGGCGGTCGAGCAGGAGCGGATCATTCGCGAGAACGAACTGAGCACGGAGATCGCGGTCGAGGAGAAGAAGCGGCAGATCCGCGAGACGCAGGTCGCGGCCGACGTGGCGGTGGAGCAGCAGCGGAGCGCGCTGATCGAACGGCGCGTAGAAAACGACCGCAAGGAAGCCGATGCGAAGGCCTACGCGCTCGACGCGGCGCTCACCCCGTTGCGCGATGTCGACTGGCGCAAGCTGATGGCGCTCTCGAACGGCGGCGGCGATCCGAGGGTGCTGATCGGCATGGCGTTCCGTGATCTCGCGGAGAACGCGCAGAAGATCGGCGAACTGAACATCACCCCCGACCTGCTCGCGTCGCTGACGGAGACGGCGAAGGCGCCGCGCACGCGATGAGTGCGGCGTTCGACAAGATCGTGCTCGTCACGCGCAAGACGCGGCTCGCCGAGTTGATCGAGCGCTTCAACACGCGGGCGCAGGCGAAGTTCTACATCGAGCATTCGACCAACGACTTCGACGAGTACGTGCGCGAGGACGATGCCTACCGCGCTTCGCTCGATGTCATTCGCAGCGCGGTCGACGTCGGGCTCAAGGTGCAGGCCATCGATCGCACGCTGCTCCCGACGTTCACGTTCACCGATCGCGATCTGGTGGTGACCGCGGGGCAGGACGGACTGGTGGCGAACACGGCGAAGTACGCGCTCGAGCAGCCGATCGTCGGGGTCAATCCCGACGCGACGCGAATCGACGGCGTGCTCCTGCCGTTTGCGCCGAAGGACACGCGCGTCGCGGTGCTCGCAGTGATCGCGGCGCGGGCGAAGGTTCGCAGCGTGACGCTCGCGGAAGCGCGGTTGAACAACGGGCAGCGGCTGCTCGCGTTCAACGACTTCTTCATCGGCGCGCGCACGCACATCTCCGCGCGCTACCGGATTCGCTATGGGGGCGCGAGCGAGGCGCAGTCGTCGAGCGGTGTGATCGTGTCGACCGCGATGGGCGCAACCGGATGGTTGTCGTCGGTGTTGAACATGGTGCGCGGTGTCGCGCGTTATGCCGGCGACGAAGACCCGGCGCGAGTGGGCGGGCTCCATCCCGATGCCGAGCGATTGCTCTTCGTCGTGCGCGAGCCGTTCGCGAGCCGCCATTCGCAAGTGGGCATCGTTGCGGGCGCGATCGATCGCGAGCGACCTCTCACCCTCGAGTCGTCGATGCCGGCGGGTGGCGTGATCTTCAGCGACGGCGTCGAGTCGGACGCTCTCGCGTTCGATGCCGGTACCCTCGCCTCCATCGGCGTCGCCCCTACGTGCGCGCGACTCGTGCTCGCGGCGTGACGAGCGCCATCGCGTGAAGGCAATCGGTCGCGCCCCGACCCGTGCGATCATTCGCGCCATGCGAAACCGCTTCGTGCTCTCCGCCGCCATCGCGCTGCTTGCTTCGTGTCAGGTGTCGGAACAAGGCAATCCGTCGACCGAACTCGCAGCGCCCTCGGGCGGTGAATCGAGTTCTGCTTCGCCCACGCCCACGCCGGCGCAGATCGCGCACGATCTTCCGCGTTCGGCGACGCCGCTCGAAGTCGGCGCGGCTGTTCCGGCGTTCCGTCTCAGCACCGCGACCGAGACGCTCGATTCGACCAACGCACTGCGGTCCGGACCGCTCGTGCTGGTGTTCTACATCGGCGACTTCTGCATCTACTGCCAGCGACAACTCGATTCGATCCAGTCGCATCTGGACGAGTTCCGTCGCATCAACGCCACCGTGTGGGCGATCAGCGCGGATGCGCCGTCGACGTCGGCCGCACTCGCGCGCGCTCATCACATCGAGTTCCCGCTCCCGTCGGATCAGGAACTCAGCGTGGTGCGTGCGTTCGGCGTGGAGAGCGCCGGGTCGGGCGTCGCGTTGCCGTCGGTGTTCGTGGTGGCGCGTGGAACGACGCCCACCGGAACGGTGAGCTATCGACACGTGGGGGCGAATCAGGCGGATCGCGCGGGGGTGGAAGAGATTCTGGCCGCTGCGCGCGCGGCCGCGACGAATCAGTAGGTGCGGCCGCGGTTGCCGTACGACCCCGAGCCCGTGCCGTAGGGCGAGTGGTACCCGGTGCTGCCCGTGCCGGTCGGCGTGGCAGTCGTGGTGCCGCTGTAACCAGCAGTGCCGGGGCGGAAGAACACGCCGCGCAGACGCGTCGAGAGTTGATCGAACGCGCGCTGCGCCATCTGGTCGTAGACCTCCGCGTCGGCAGGGTGCCCGAGATCGCCGCCCGCGCCGGTCAAGCGCGTGTAGTGCACGGTGAAGTGCTGCGGCGGCTCGACGTTGAACGTGATGGCGAAGGTGTTCGGATCGTTCGGGATCCGCATCGTCACCACGAAGTTCACGCTGATGCCGACGAACGAACGGCGGCTGCGTTCGAGGGTGTACATCTCGCCCGACGGATCGACCGAGTAGGCCACTTCGAAGGTCGGGATGGTCGCCGGCGGCGTGGACACTTCGCCGAGTCGCTCACCCTGACGGAGCGCCATCACGTCACCCGGGAACACCGCACCGAATGCGCCTTGGAGCATGCGCGTGATCGATTGCTCGCGCGGCTGCGCCGAAGCGGGATCGAAGTTCCCCGCGACAGCCGCGACGTTGGTGAGATGCATCTGCGCGCCGCGTTCGCGAATCGTCGCATCGGCGCGTTCGAGCGCCGCCGCGGACGGCGTCTGGAATCGCACATCGACAGTCGGCGACCCGCTGGCTTCGAGATACGCGAGCAGGCGCTGCATGAACGGCATCATCCGCGGATCGTCCATCGACGCCTGCGATGCGAACGTTGCCTGCACCGTCTGGTAGCGCTGATGAATCGTCACGAGCGCCTGCTGCGCCCAGCGGCTGCGCGGGAACTCGCGGATGAAATCGCGCAACGCGGTGACGCTGCCGGCCGCGTTCGCTTCGCGGAACTGCAGCGCCGGAAGCAGGTCGTTGGTCACTTCGTCGGCGTGGTTGCCGTGATTGCGGATGTACGCGTCCATCGAGTAGCGGCTCACGTACGGGCCTTGATCGAGACGGTCGAAGGCTTCTTCGTCGCTGAGATAATTGCGCACGAACCAGGTCGGCACCGCGGCGACGGTGCCGATGAGCAGCGCCACGATGGCGGCGCGCTGCAACAGCTTCGGAGTGTCCTTGGCGTAAGGCGCGTGCGATTGCGGGAGCACCATGCCAGCCGGGATCTCCGCCGGGAGCTGATCCCACTGACCACCCATGCGCGCGTCGAAGAACACGTCGAGGTCGCCGAGCCGCTGGAGGTCGCGCTGACGCGCCGCTTCGGCGAGCGTGTACTGCGAGTTCTGCACGTCGCGGAACACCTGCTCGGCGATGTGCTTGCCGTGCACCGTGAACATCTTGGTGCCCACGCCATCGAACACGAAGTTGAGCGCCGTGTACGAGTACGCGCCGTTGTAGTGATGGTGAACGCCGCGGTAGTCGCGAAGATGCGCGGTCGACACGATCTTCAGCTGCGACCCTTCGGCTTCGACGTAGTCCGTCGGGAAGAGATAGCGGCCCTGGGGATACGGCAGCGCCTTCGAGGTCTTGATCTTCCGGACGATCGCGAGGATCGAGTACGCGACCGTGAAGAGACCGAGCACGTAACCGACCATGTACGTCGGCGCGTGGTGCATGTCCGAGTACGGACGGCCGTAGCCCGCCATGGTGAAACCGAACGTCGCCCCGGCTGCGACGAGCGCGAGGAGCGACCATCCGAAGACGGCGCCTCCCGTTCCGGTCGCCTTCTGCGAAAGGATCGGTGCGGGGCGCGCGGTGCCGTTCATCGCGGCGATCAGTCGCTGGCGCGTCGGCTCGGGGAGCGCATTGAAGTGGATGGTGCGGACGTTCTGCTGCATTCGGAGGCTCCGGGTGGGGCGCACGCGAGCGCGCAGGAACGACGGTCCCCGCGCGTCGACGGCAGGGCGGCATTGTGCAGGGCGGGCCAGGGGGGCTGCAACGTCGGCCGGTGCGATGGGAACGCGCGGGCAGCTCGTGCGTGGGGATGTGTGGGCGAGGGAGGTGGCCGCCGTGAATAGAAGGGAAGGTTCGGGCGATTGCGCTCAGGACGAATGGCCGTACGGCGAGGCCCAGCGTCCCCGCGCGGCCGATGGTCAGTCGCGCCGCTTATCCGATCTCCACGATCACCGGCGCATGATCCGAAGGCTGCTTCCCCTTGCGCTCGTTGCGATCGACTTCCGCCGCCCGACACGTCTCGAGCAGCGGCGCCGTCACGAGGACGTGATCGATGCGCAGTCCGTTGCCCTTCGGGAAGCCGAGCATGCGGTAGTCCCACCACGAGTAGAGACCGGCCTCGGGGCGGCACTTGCGAAAGGCATCGTGCAGACCCCACGCGCACAAGTCGCGGAACGCTTCGGTCATCTCGGGGTGGAAGAGCACGGTGCCGCGCCACTCGTCGGGACGAGCCACGTCGATGTCGTCGGGGGCGATGTTGATGTCGCCGCAGAGCACCAGCTTCTCGTCGGGTCTGTGATGCGTGGCGAGGTACGTCTTCAGCCGCTTCAGGAACGCCGTCTTGTACGCGTACTTGTCCGAGCCGTGTTCGCCGCCGTTCGGCACGTACACCGAGATCACGCGGACGCCGTCGACGCGCACGGAGATCAATCGCGCTTGCGGGTCTTCGACATCGTCACGCAATGCGCGCTGCACGTCTTCGGGCTCGCTGCGCGAGAGGATCGCGACGCCGTTGTAGGTCTTCTGACCGAAGAGCGCGGCGTGGTACCCGAGGTCGCGCACGCGCTGGAGCGGGAAGTCGCCATCGATCACCTTGAGTTCCTGCAGGCACACGACGTCGGGGCGATGCCGTTCGAGAAACGCGACGAGTCGTTCTTCGCGCGCACGGACGGAGTTCACGTTCCAGGTCACGATCTTCATGGGCTCGCGATGGTGCCAGAGCGGTTGGCGCCGCAGAAGCTGAACGAGTGGGCTAGAGTTCGCACTCGATGCAGTCCTCGAATGCGTCTGCCGAGTCGTGGTTGAAGCGGACCCGCATGCGCGCCGGCGCGGTGGTGGTCGACAATTTCTTCCGCGGGATCTCGCGCCTCGGAAAGCTCCATCCGCACGCCAATCCCGCGCATCACAACGTCGACGTCGAACACGACGTGATCTATCGCGACACGGGGCTGCACGAGCATCGCCTCGATGTGTACCGCCCGCGCGGCTTCGAGGGTCCGCGACCGGTCGTGCTCTACATCCACGGCGGCGGCTTTCGCATCCTGTCGAAGGACACGCACTGGGTGATGGCGCTCGCGTTCGCGCGGCGCGGGTATGTGGTCTTCAACATCAGCTACCGCCTCGCGCCGCTTCATCCGTACCCCGCCGCGCTCGAAGACGCGTGTGCCGCTTACGAATGGGTGATCGAGAACGCGGCGCGCTTCGGTGGTGACATCTCGCGCCTCGTGGTGGCCGGCGAGTCCGCGGGGGCGAACCTGGCGACGGCGGTGACGCTCGCGACTGCGTATCGCCGTCCCGAAGAGTTCGCGCGGCGCGTGTTCGAGACCGACGTGCGTCCTCTCGTCACACTGCCAGCGTGCGGGATTCTGCAGGTGAGCGATCCGCAGCGATTCACGCGGCGCAAGTCGATCCCGACGTACGTGCAAGACCGCATCGACGAAGTGAGCGCCGCTTACCTCGGTGCGGCGCGCGCGCACGAAGCGGGCGGGGTCGAACTCGCGGATCCGCTGGTGCTCCTCGAACGCGGCGAGCAACCCGAGCGACCGCTCCCTCCGTTCTTCGCGCCGGTCGGAACGCGCGATCCGCTTCTCGACGACACGCGCCGATTGAAGTTGGCGCTCGACGCACTCGGTGTGCGCTGCGACGTGCGGTACTACCCGGGTGAAATGCACGCATTCCACGCGCTGGTCTTCCGCCCGAACGCGATCCAGTGCTGGCGCGACACCTACGACTTCGTCGCCGAGCACCTTCCGCCCGATCGCGCGTAGAGCACTCTCTCCTTGCTCGCCGTGGTGGCCTCCGCGGTGGTGGCCTCCGTGTTCTCTCCGTTTTGCACTCTGTGGTGGCACGTCGTGACGTGCCGGCGCGAACCGAGCTTCAACCCCGGTCCCGACGTCGCGTCTGCGAATGCCCGTCGCGCGGTGGCGGCGATGCAATCCCACGCTCCGCCCCCATCCGACGCCGGGCCTCGTCCCACGCATCATCACCCGCGTCCTGCTCGCCCGCTGCGACATCGGCCGGCATCACCGCGCGCGTGCCGAATCGTTCCGCGATGCGATCGAGCGTGGTGTTCAACTTCCGCGCCCTGTTCGCCCCT
>CBIHQZ010000374.1:0-6574 GCA_966212315.1 uncultured Myxococcales bacterium | reverse complement strand
TCGATTCGATGGCGATGGACCGCCGCGCTGCTGACGGTCAGCGTGCTGCCGCTCGCGATCATTGCGCCGATCGTGATCCGAGTGCAGCGCCGCGGCCTCGAGAGCGCCGAGAAACTGCATCAGATCGCGATCGTCGATCACGTGACCGACGTGGTCGAGCAGCAGCTCAACGCCGCCGCGGATGGAACGCAGGCGATCGGCGAGATCCTGACCGACCCGCGAATCGAGAACGACGAGTCCAAGATCGAACTCGCGCGCGAAGCGCTCGCGCGCGCACCAGCTCTCCTTCGCGTTTCGATCTACGTGCCGGACGGCCGGCTGGCCGACACGCTCACGCGACGCGACGCCGCGGGACTTCCCGAACCGCCCGACACGCTCACGCTGCCTGAGACAACGCGCGGTCTCGCGGGCCAATGGCTTCCAGTCGAGTTCGTTGCACGCCCGGGGCACGACACGCTGCCGCTCGTTCGGTATGTCGACATGCTCTCGCGCGATGGCGAGGTTCGCGCGGTCCTCGTCGCGACGATCGACGCTGCGTCGTTGTCGACCCTCGTCGCTTCGATCTCTCGCGATCGCTTCGATGCGCGAGCCGACGGCGTGCTCATCGTCGACAACTCCGCGCGGATCCTGGCGTCGGGTGCAACGCATGGCGCACTCACCGTCGGCGACTCGATCGTAGGGCGAGATCTGATCGGCGCCTCCGGCGTTGCGCCGCGCGTGTTCAGCGCGAATCGACCGCTCTCCGCTTCCACGACGTTCACGGCGGCCGACGGCGAGCGGATGGTCGGGACATTGCGAACCCTTCCCGAACGAGGGTGGGCGATCGTGATCCGAAGGCCAGAGGCGGCGGTCTTCGCGGACCTGGCGGCTGCGCGACGGTCCTTCGTGATCGCCATCGCGAGTCTCGCGGTCCTTTCGATACTCGTCGGCGCGTGGATCGGTTCGCGCACCGTTCGCCCGATCATGGCGCTCGTGCGTCTCGCGCAGTCGTACGCGCGGCGAGAGTTCGATCAACGATCACCGGTTCGGACGGGCGACGAACTCGAATCACTCGGTGAGTCGCTCTCCGACATGGCTGATTCACTCGTCGCGAGCGACAAGGAAATCGCGCGGCGAATCGTCGTCGAGAACGACCTGTCGCGTTACCTCCCCGCGCCGATCGCGCAAGCGATCGCGAAGGGCGAACGTTCGCTCGAACTGGGCGGCGAACATCGAACCATCAGCGTTCTCTTTGCCGACGTGGCCTCGTTCACATCGTTTGCCGAAGCCGCGCCCCCGGAGAAGGTCGTCGCGTTCCTGAACGAACTGTTCCGACTTCTGACGGAGATCGTGTTTCGCCACGGCGGCACGGTCGACAAGTTCGTCGGCGACAGCATCGTGGCCCTCTTCGGCGCCCCGGAATACCAAGACGATCACGCGCAACGCGCTCTCGCTGCGGCCGAGGACATGCACCGCTTCGTCGAGGCGAGCGGAACCGAGTGGGGGCGTCAGTACGGCTTCGCGCCGAAGCTCGCGATCGGGATCAATTCAGGCGATGCGGTGGTGGGCAATCTCGGGAGCACCGAACGGATGGAGTACACCGCGATCGGCGATGTCGTGAACGTCGCAGCGCGGCTCGAGGCGATCGCACTGCCGGCACAGACGCTGGTGACCGCGGAGGTCGCTCGGAGCGCACCCGGCGCATTCACGTTCCGTTCGCTCGGGGAGCAGAGCCTTCGCGGGAAGACGCATCCCGTCGAAGTGTTCGAGACGTCACCATGAACAGCAGCGACATCGGCGACAACAACGGGCGCGACGACGCTCGAATCGGCCTGACGGTCGGCGGCCGCTACGTGGTCGAGTCGATCATCGGCGAGGGCGGCTTCGGTCGCGTCTACCGCGCTCGGCACGTGACGCTCGGCGAAGTCGTCGCCATCAAGTTCCTGCATCGCACCTGGTCCGAACAATCGGTGACGCGCGCGCGTTTCAAACGCGAAGCAGTCGCGCTTGCACGCCTTCGACATCCATCGATCGTATCCGTGCACGATTACGGTGAGATCGATGGCGATCTGTACATCGTGATGGAATATCTCGTCGGCGAGTCGCTCGCGACCTATTGCTCGCCACCCCATCTCCTTCCGATTCCGCGTGCGCTCGAAGTCATCGACGACGTGCTCCAGGTCGTCGAGGCCGCTCATGGAAGTGGCATCGTTCACCGCGATTTGAAGCCCGAGAATGTGCTCTTGATCGATGCCGGCGATCGCCTCGAACGGGTCAAGGTCCTGGACTTCGGCCTCGCGCTCGTGGACGACCAGGAATTGTCGACCAGATTGACGGCGACTCAGGTTGCCCAGGGTACTCCGATCTACATGTCTCCCGAACAGTGCCGCGGACGGGACGTCGGACCTCCCACTGATATTTATGCGGCCGGTGTCATGTTGTTCCAATTGATTGCAGGCGAGCCGCCCTTCGCGGGCGAGACCAGCCAGGACGTGATCGTCAAACACATGTACGTCGATTCGCCGCCCGTCGGCGAAACCGGTGCGCGACGCGAGGTGGGCCCGGCGCTCGAAGACTTGATCAAGCGTGTCTTGGCAAAGACGGCGAGCGAGCGTCCGACGGCTGCCGAGTTCCGCGACTACCTCGATGCGATCCGGCGCGGCACCGACGCCGTGACACGCGCCGTCCATGACTCTCGTCGGCGCATTGTCGAAGGGCAACTGACTCGGCACGAACGCGCGTTGGGACACGCGCCCACGCCGGCCGCCGAAAAGCGCGGCACGACGCCGGCAGCGCAACCCGGTGAACCTGCCGAGCCGGATCGCGCCTCGCGTGCCCTCGTCTGGGGGCTTACCGACGAACGCCTCGTTCAGGTGCGATCCGTTCTGGCCGTGAACGGGATCGCGTCGACCGCCTGCAAGGGCGACGCGCTGCCGCCCAACGCACTCGCCGAAGACATCCGGGTGATCGTGATCCGAGCCGACGCTTCCGCAGAACATCGACTCCAATCGGCGCGAGCGGTGGCCCCGCGAGTTCCGATCGTCGTGATCGACGTGCCGCGGGTCGAGGACACGGTCGCGTTGATTCGCGCCGGTGCCAGTGACGTCGGTTACGCGAGCACGCCCGACGAAGCGTTTGCGAAGCAGGTCATGCGGGTGATCCGGAGGGGTCGATGACGAAGGGCTTTCCTTCCCGCGCGTTCGTCGCCGCGGTGGTGATTGCGGCGCCGAGCACGAGCAGCGCGCAAACGGCCGCCCCCGCGCCGATGATCGACTATGTCGTCCGCCCGGGTGACACATGTCCCTCGATCGCGCGCGCGCAGTACGGCGACGCCGGTCGCATCGATCTCATCCATCAATCCAATTCTCTCGGGCGCATTCCGCACCAGTTGCGTCCGGGTCAGGTTCTTCAAATTCCTGCGACGGCGACCGAACCGCCGCGACCGCAATCGGACGCACAGATCACGTTCGTTCGTAATCTCGTCGACGCGTACACGCCGGGGCAGCACCTCGCGCATCGCGACGAAGGGCTGAGTGTTGGCCATCGAGTGAGCACGCACACGTCCGCGTCGGCCGAAGTGACGTTCAGCGACGAAGACCAGATCCAGCTCGGCGAACAAACGCTCATCGTGATCCTGAGCCGGCACGGCGGGCAGGTGCAGCACGGTGGCGACGCGAACAACACGCGGTTGGAGCGCGGGACACTGCGAGCGTTCCTCACGCAACTCTCGGGAACCGCACGCGCGCCGTCGGCCGTGACGACCCCGGGTGCGCAGGTCGGGATGCGACCGGGTGAAGCGCAAGTGAGCGTCGATCCGGCGCAGACGACACGACTCGCGGTCTACACGGGTCGCGGTTCGATTCGATCCGCGGGGCGCACCGTGAACGTGCCCGAGGGCTTCGGCTCGCGATCCGACCGCGGACGTCCGCCGGGCGCAGCAACGCCGCTGCCACCGCCGCCGGTGTGGGTCGTTCACTTCCCTGCCACGAACCTCGTGGACGGCGCAGTGGCTACCGTCACGGGCACGTATGCGAACGGGCTCGGGCGAGGGCGCCCAGCGCGCGTGTGGCACGTGCAGATCGCGCGCGATGCGCGGTTCAACGACCTCGTCGTCGACGCGATCGTCCCTTCGCAGATCACGTCCCTGCAAGCACGGGGCATCGATCCTGCGCGCTACCTCGCGCGCGTGAGCGCAGTCGACGAAGACGGTCTGGAAGGGCCGTACTCAGCCGTCGAACACTTCGACGTCGTCGCAGCGCACCTCACGCCGGGCCGTCCGGGCCAGATGGCTCGTGTCGATGTCACACCCGGAACCGAATGCGCCCTCGACGGGGCTGCGTTCGCGCGCGTCGACAATGGCGTCGTATTGCTCGCGCCCGGCGCGTCGCATCGATTGAACTGCCGGCGCGACGATGCGGACTCTGCCGGCGCGGCACTGGACTTCGACGCTCGCGCCACCGGCCCCCTGCTCGGATCCGTCCGCGTCGGTGATGCGCACTTCGAAGGCACCGATGGCAGTCGCACCGTGTTGCTGCGCGTGTCGGATGCCATGGGTGTCCCGATCGAGAACGCGAGGCTCAGCGCAACGATCGATTCACACGACATCGTCGTCGCGCCGTTCAGCCGCACCGACGAACGCGGCATCTACGCGACGACGGTCACCTGGCGGGGCAACGCGGCGCCGACTCATCTTCATGTGAATGCAACGACTGGCGACGTATTCGACGCAGCGATTGCGCCGGCAGCGCCGCCGCCGAGTGCACCAGCGCAGAGAACGCGTTCGATCGGATTCGACGCCGCTGCAGGCTTGATGGGATTCGCGACGCTCACGCCGCTCGGCTTCGGCGGCGGTGCCTTCGCCGAGTTCCGGGCGCGCGTCCCGTTGCGAGCGCTGACGTTCGCGCCCGGGTTTCGCGCGAGCTACGAGCACTTCGAGTGCAGCGGGCATGCGTCCGGAGTGAGCGACTATTGCCTCGGCGCCGGACCCGACACGAGCCATCTGTCCGTCGACACGTTGTCTCTCGGCTTGCCGATGAGCCTGGAGCTTGCGCTGCAGCGAACGCGCGTCGCGCCGTACGTCACGGTCGCGCCGCAATTGATTCTCGGACAGATCGGTTCTTCGCGTGCGCAGAACGGATGGACCGCGCGGGACGTCTCGGTCGGAGTGCTCGGCCTGATCGGCGCGGACATTCCGGTCGGGCCAGGCGCTGCCTTCGTGGAGATCGGATTTCGCTACGCGCGCCTTCCAGCGGCGGATCTCGGGCCGCTCCTCGCAGGCGGCATTCAGCTCGGGCTCGGTTACCGCCTCGGAAGGTGACGGCGGGACAAGCGGGGCGTGCGAGTTCGCGCGACGTGCGCCACGCCTTCGCATCGCGACCCTTAGCGGTTGCCGTGCACGACGACGCGAAGAACGGAGAAGCGCGTGGCAACGAGTGCCGACTCGATCGCCGCGTCGATCTCGGCCTGACGATCGGCGTAGTAGCGCAGGCGCAGTCGATCCACCGCGGTTCGAGCCGCCGATGATTCGAACGAAACCGATAGCTCGAGCGCTCCGACGTACGCGCGATTGGTGTGGCCGTTGAACGAGACCGACCGACTCCGCAGCGTGTGAGGTCCGAGTGATCGCATGAGAGATTCCCAGCGCTGCTGACGGGCGAGGCCCGACGCGCGGACGTCGATCGACCACTCAGATCGACCGCGAGCGGGATCCCAAAGCGGAATCGCAAACGGCGCGATACCGGCGCAAAGGTGGCTCGGCTTCGGCAGCCCCGGGACGTCTTCTCCGGCACACCATCGGGCGAGCAATTCCGTGAATCGCCATTCGCTGCGATGGACGAGCGAACGCGTGAGCACCGTCGCCGTGCCGTCCGTCGAAATGCCCACGGAGACGTCGTTCGCGTCGTTGAAGGCGGCCACGATCGCGATGTCGGCATCGACGCCCTGCGCTTCGACCGTGAGCGCGCGAATCAATCGTCGCCCGTGGGCGGCATAGAGACTCGGCATGGCGAGCCAGTCGAGCCATTCGACGTCGCCGTAGCACTCGATCAAGTCGAAGAGTTCGTCCGGGATGGGCAGCGCGGTCTCGGCGAGTGCCGTCGTGCGCGATCCGCGTGCAAAGGCCGGCCAGGTGGGCGGCGGGCAGAGCGAAGTCAGTCGTCGCGTCGTGTCGTGCATCGCGGAACCGGGCTGTCCGTGGGGGCGGGGCAGAGAAGGCCCCGCGCGCGAGGGCACGCGGGGCCTTGGGTGCGGTCGCTAGTCGGAGGAGCGTCGCTACGGCATGCACACGCCGGTTCGACAGTGCGCGGAGCCACGACACGCGGTGAAGCAGTTGCCGCAGAAGTTGTCGTCGCTGAGCACGTCGACGCAATTGCCGCTGCAGATCATCCGCGGCGCTGCACACATCGGTACGCACGCACCGGCGACGCAGCTGTCCGAGCCACCGCACGCGGTGCCGCACTGACCGCAATTCGCGCGATCGGTGAGCACGTCGACGCAGGTTCCGTTGCACGCGCGCTGATTCGCCGCGCATCGGCAGGTGCCGGCCATGCACGTGCGACCGCCCGTGCACGCGACGCTGCAGCCACCGCAGTGCTGC
>CBIHQZ010000373.1:0-6580 GCA_966212315.1 uncultured Myxococcales bacterium | reverse complement strand
CCTCTTCGGCGCAGGTCAGAGCCCTCGAAGAGACGCACTTCGCCGTCGAGCGTGTCCATCATGAGCGCGAGCATCTGACCCGACGCGCTCGAGACGAGGCGGTAGACCTTTCCTTCGTCGCGAGTGGCCACGGGCCGCGGAAACATGGCCACCTACCTAGCGAGAAGTGGTTCACGCGTAAACCTCCCGAACGCATTCGGCTACCGAACGGCCGGCTCGACCGTGGTCACCGCTTCGGGACCGCTCGACGAAGCTCCACGACGGCTGTATGCCTCCCAGTCCATGACATCGTCTCGTCGCATCGTTTCGAGCCTCGCGGTCGTCTTCTCGTTGCTCGCCGGCGGTTGCAAACGCACCCCGTCCGATCACACGCCCGAAGGAACGCTCGCGCTGTTGCAAAGCTCTCTTGCGACGCATTCACCGGCTCTCGAACGTGTGGCCGATGTGCGGATCGTCGCGGAAGCCCGCGCGCTGCTTCAGTCGAAAGACGTGCAGGAGCGTTTCGGCGTGCCGATCACCACGTCGGGATTCCAGGCGGTGCTTCGCGAACACGAACGCGACATGCAGCCCGCAGTCTTCTTCGCGGGGTTCGCGCCCTTGCTCCGGCAAGGCCACTGCGTCCGCATCGGCGATGCACCGGTTCCCGACATGATCCACCCGGCGCCGGAACCGGGCGAGCAATGGCCGCGCGCTGTGCTCGATGTGCAGGCGAGCGTCGCGCGTCGTGCGCGCAACGCGGTGGCTGGTGACTATCGATGCGATGGCGGTCCGTCATTCGGCGTCGCGTTCGTGCATCCGTATCCCGACGACGGCACGTGGCGCGTCGCGTACGTCGGCCCGTCGCGTCACCGCTGAACGGGTTCGATCCGCAGCACGCGGTCTGCGCGGATCACTCGAACGAGATTCCCCGGTTCGATGACGATTCGTGCATGCGGCGGTGTCCATCGCTCGATCCGCGCACGCAGCGACGTCGGCGCGCGGCCCCGCGTGCGAAACGTAAGCGTGCACGGCGCACCGCTCGTCTGTAGATCTTCCAACGCGCGCGCGATCTGCTCTCGCACCGCGACGGCACTGCGCTGACCGACACGCACCTGCGCAAGGTCGCGCGGCGTCGTGGCACCGAACTCGTGCACGAGTCGCGCGAACAGATCGATGACCGTCTCGGCATCGTCGATGGCTCGATGTCGTCGCCGAGCCGGTAGTGCCAACGCGACCGCGAGTGCTTCGAGTGAGTGACTCTTCGCGGCGATCGCACGACGCGCGAGCGTGAGTGTGTCGATGCGATCGCCGAGGTCGGGCGGCTCGAGATGTGCCGCACGAAACGCGCGGTCGAGAAACAGCACGTCGAGTTCGGTGCCGTGTCCAACCGCGACCGCACCGTCGAATAGCGCGCGGACCTTCGGTGCGATGATGTCGAACTCAGGCGCTGATGTGAGTGTATCGGCGTCGATTCCGTGGACCGCGAACGCTTCGGGTCGCATCGGCGCATCAGGCCGCACGAGCGAATCGAACGCCTCGACTCGTTGACCTGCTTCGACGCGGATGATCGCGATTTCGACGATGCGGTCAGTGACGGGGTCGAGACCCGTCATCTCGACATCGAAGAACGCGAGCGGCGCACGATCGATCGGCGCCGACCAAGCGTCGCTGTAGCGAAGTTCGGCAGCGTCAGTCGTTCCGTTGGGGCTGCGATCGTCGGAAATCATCGGCTCATCGTTCTTGCAGAAAGCACTCGCGAGCGTTACGCACGAATGAATGCGTCTTCAAGAAGCGCTCGCGATGCTCAGTCCCGAAGACCGCGAAGCGCTCCGCGCGCGACGCCGCATCGCTCTCGATCCTCGAAAGAAGATTGACGAGATCGAGCAGACGGCACGCGCGCTGATCGCGGAGACGGATCTTCGTCACAGTCGTTTCCCCACCGAGGTGCGTGCGCTGCTCGCGCGTCTCGCGGGCGCGAATGGCACGCTCGCGAACGCGAGTGCAGATCCCGGGGCGACGATGCTCTGCGAACTCGGCATCGCGTATCAAGCGCGCGGCGGTGCGGCGACGCGTGGCGCAGCGCGCACGGGCAAGCGCATCGCAGTTGGCGCACTCGTGCTGCCGAGCGCATTCCAGATCCAGGTCACGCCTGGACCCGGCGACGATCCGCGCAGCCTTCGCGTGTGTCTCGGCTTCGTCGAGAGTGAGATCGTCGGATCGCTGGTTTCGACCGTGGTTGGCCGTCCGCTCGCGGTCGCCGGCCCGCTCGCGTTGCAAGAAGTCTGGGAGGTGCTCTCCGCGCCGGGTGAGATCGCGCAGCGCGTGGCGCAATTGCCGACCGCCGAAGCGCGTCTTCTCGACGCGATCGAACGCGCCGGGAGCGAAGTGACGACCGAAGAGTTGCTCGCGCTCGATCAAACACCGGGCTTGTATCGCACTGCTGCGGGGATCGCCGTACCGAAGCGGGGCGCGCCGTTCATGCTGCAGCGCCGCGGGTTCTTGTTTCAGATCGGCGTCGACCGGTTCGTCCTTCCGACCGAAGTCGCGCGCGTGGTCGGTGCATCGCGGGCGGCCGAACGCGCGGGGCGCCGCAAGCAAGTGCTCGCGTCGCTCGCGTCGGAAGACTTCGCACCGCGTCGCGCACGCTACGCACGCGATCCCTCGCTGTCGGCGAGCGCGACACTTGCGATGCTCCGACACGCCGACGTGACGTTCCGTGACGAAGCGGGCGCACCGCGGGGGAGCATTCGCCGCATCGGCGAGCGTCTCGGCGAGCGCGAAGAGACAGTCGCGCTCTGGGTCGCTTTGATGCGTGCCGCGGGACTCGGACGTCTGCTGGTGACCGACAGCCAGACGCCCGGTTCGCTTGCGGGCATCGCGACATCGGATCTCGGCGCGCTGCTTCGAGCCACGTATCGCCGAGGTGGCGCGTGGGATGAGACGCGTGTCGACTCGGAAGTCGCGCGCACCGGCTTCTCCGAACGCGGAACAACGGCGGCGCCCGCGCTTCGCACGATCGTGCTCGATGCGCTCGAGGAGCTGGCGCGTGACCGCTGGGTGCCGGTCGATGTCGTCGTGAAGTACGCGCTCGACGATCCGCGTTCAGCGGGCGCAGCCCGCATCCACGAACGTGCGCGTCGCGAGCGACCCGGCGTGTACCGCGACGGCATCGAAGGCGCGCTGCGCGCGATGCTGGTGGAATCGATTCCTGCGATCGGCTTGGCGGATCTCGCGGAAGACGGAAGCACGATTCGGTTGAGTGCCCGCGAAGCGTCTGCACACGTCGGGTCCGGTCTCGCGTCGGTCGTGCGGCATTCGATCGAGGTGCCGTCTTCGATCGCACTCGCGCGCGTACTCGCGCTTGCGGACATCGCGGAGCCTGATCACATCCGGCCGGACGCGAACGTGATCGTGATGGCACTGGGTGCGCCCGCTGCGGCGCGTGCGCGCGCCAAGGAATTCGATGCAGAGGCAGTGCGTTCGCGCTTTCTCGCGGTCGGCGTGAAAGAGCCGCTTCCTGCACCGGTCGAAGACCTCGTGTCGGGGCTCGCCGCGGCGCGCGAGATCTCCGCGGTGCAACTCGGCGCGGCGTTGCTTGTCGAAGATCCCGCGATTCGCGCGCAGATCCTGGCCGATGCGATCATCCGTCGCGCGATCGTCGATCTCGATGCGCCGAAACTGATCCTCTTGCGCGCGGACTCCGATCTCGCCCGCATCTCGACGCGCCTCGGTCGTCTCGGACTGCGCGTTCAGATCATGGAAGCGCCGTCGTTCGGCATCGAGCCCGAGCAGCCGGCCCATGCGGTGACGTCGCAACCGCCGCGCGTCGAGCTGCGCAAGCGTCGCTCGATTGCGCCCGAAGCCGAGAACAGCCCCGACGACGAAGCGTCCACCGGGTAGTCCCGCGATCGCGCGGATCACAGGCGAGGGTTTCACCGCGGCACGGTGAGCCCTCGGCCCTGAACATTGCGTGTCTACGTCGGTGCCGGCGGACGTCGTGATTCGACTGCGCCGCCGCGGCCATCATCCCGATCGTCGCATGCGCTTCAGCGCGCGGCGGGGACGACGTACCGATCGATCGACAGCGCGCGCTGCACTTCTTCGACCGACTCTTCCATCGACGACACGGGCCGCACGAAAACGACTTCGTACCAGACGTCGAGAACGTGATCGTCGCTCACGCTGCGAATCTCGCGCGACTCGGCGCGCTCCTCGCGATAGCCCGCATCGAGGAGAGGTTGCAGCGCCGTGCGAATCGCCGAGTACAGCGCCTGCTCGCTCATCGCCGGCGCGTCGTTACGCTGCGCTCTCGCTACGACCGTGACGCGCGGTTCGGCTCCGGCGCGTGCGCGCACGCCCGCTTCCATGAGCTGTACATTCTGACGCTCGGCCAGATGCACTTCGTCGTCGCGAACTCGAAAGACCTCCAGTCCAGCTGCAATGAGCGCTCGCTTGAGGTCTTTGACGTTCAACTCCGACACGCGTGTCTCCGACTTCTCCCCACGTGAACGTGGCGAACCATAACACGACCACGCGCGCGTCCACTGTGAACTCGCGCATTCGTTGTCGAGTTGGAACCGATCGCGAGACTTGCCCGCGACAATGAACGGAGGCTAGTGTTCCGACGCTCCGCGCGGCGAGGGGTGCGCACCGCCCGGCTGTCTCAGCCATGGAAACAGTCCTCATCTTCGGCGGATCGATCAGTTCATACTCAGCCCTCGGCGACGCACGTCGCATGGGCGACGGGGAAATCCACCTCACGCTCCCGAGCGACGGCGCTCCGAGGCGCGAGTTCGCGATCATCGTCGAGCGCGATGTCGGGCGCGCACTGCGACGTCTCTCTGCGCGACACACCGACGTCATCGTGATCGA
The DNA here is from genome assembly GCA_966212315.1 of uncultured Myxococcales bacterium. GTDB lineage: Bacteria > Myxococcota_A > Polyangia > Polyangiales > CBIHQZ01. Next base: position 1,729 of record CBIHQZ010000373.1, on the reverse strand, counting down.
CGGTCGCGGCGCCGAGCCGCCCGGTGACAGCGGCGATGCCGCCGAGCTTCTCGACCGGCTCTTTCCGCGGCACGAGGTCGAAGGCCCAGGACGTCGGCAACGCACGCTGGTTCTCGTCGACGGAGATGCCACCGGCGCTCGGCTCGCATTCCTCGCGGGCACGAAACGCTTGAACGACGTGATGGTCTCGCCGACCGACGCGGACGTTCTGGCGCGTCTATCGACCATGACTTCGCGAGCGCCGGGCCGCATGGCCCTCTGCCTCGCAGGCGGCGGTATCGAGGGGCTGCTCTACGAAGTCGGCGTGCTGCGCGCGGTCGACCATTTCCTCCAAGACCGCAAGATCGCCGACCTCGACATGTTCTTCGGCATCAGCGCCGGGGCCGTGCTCGGCTCGCTTCTCGCGAACGGCCTTTCGCCCGCGGAAATCGCCGACGGACTTCGCCACGGCACCGATCGTCTCGAGAAGATGCAACGCCGCGACATCTTCGATCCGAACATCGGCGAATTCGGCGAGCGCGTCGGTTCGCTCGTGCGCGATCTGTTCCGCTGGGGCGGCGACGCGCGCAATCCGATCAGCGCGCTCTACCGCACCATTCCTACCGGCGCGTTCGCTGGCGATGCGCTGCGCAACTACATCCATCGTCAACTGTCGAAGCCGCACATGAGCGATCACTTCGACGAACTTCGTCGCCCGCTGTACATCGGCGCGACCGATCAAGACACCAGCGAAGCAGTGGTATTCGGTGACGTGGGCTGGCGCGATGTGCCGGTGCACAAAGCAGTGAGAGCCTCGTGTGCGCTCACGCCGTTCTTCCGTCCCGAAAAAATCGGCGGGCGCTACTACATCGACGGCGCGTTCAGCCGCACCACGAACATGCGCGTTGCCGTGAAGCACGGCGCGTCGCTCGTGCTCATGATCGATCCGCTCGTCCCGATCTACTCGGAAGTCGCGGGCTACGTGCATCGTCGCGGCGGGCTCTTCTCGACGATGCAGGGCCTCAAGGCACTGATCAACGGACGCTTCGACAAGGCCGTCGGCGCGATCCGGGAGATGTATCCCGACGTGGCGTTCCATCTCTTCCGCCCCGAAGGCGACGAGATGCGCGTGCTCTCGGGTTCGCCGATGAAGTTTCTCTACCGTCAGGAGATCGAGGAACTCGCGTATCAGCGCACGCTCCGCAAGATCCGCGCGGTGCTCCCCGAGTTGAACCGCGACTTCGGGCGTCACGGGGTGATCTTCCGCGAACCGAACGGTCCGTCGCGCCCCGAATCGCCGTTCGAAGAAGGCCTCGTCGCAGCGTGACGAATCGAGTGTCGGTGCCCGCGTGAGCATCGAGGTCCTCGACGCGCAGGGCACACGCATCGTGCTCGAACACGCCGCGATGCGAGTCGTCTCGCTCGTGCCGAGTCAGACCGAGACATTGTTCTCGCTCGACGTCGGCGCTTCGCTCGTGGGCCGAACCGATTACTGCGTCGAGCCGCGCGGTGCGATCGAATCGGTGCCGACGCTACGCGGCACGAAGGACGCCGATTGTGACGCGGTAATCGCATTGCGTCCGGACATCGTGTTCGCGAATCAGGAAGAGAACACGCCAGAGATCGTGAAGCGCCTTCGCGACGCGGGGCTCGCGGTGCACGTGAGTTTCCCGAAGACCGTCGAAGATGCCGCGCAACTCATCGCCGACATGGCGAAGCTTCTCGGTGTCACCGCCTCGCATCACGCGAT
>CBIHQZ010000372.1:0-6584 GCA_966212315.1 uncultured Myxococcales bacterium | reverse complement strand
CTCGGTCGCGAGAAGGCCGATCACTTCCTCCCACGCGGATCTCGAAGGCCTGCTCGCACCGCGACATGACGCTCGCGATTGCCCAAGCGTTCGTCGAGCGTGTGCTCGAGAAGACCGGGCGGCACCCCGTGATCAACGCGCCGAGGTCGTTCCTCACGGACAGCCTTGTGCCGAAGAAGCCGTCGGCGCTTGCGCAGTGCCCGTTGCGGCTCTGGTATTTCGACGGGCATCCCGAGAAGCACTCTCCCGGTCGCGCCGTGGAAGACGTGGGACCTGTGGTGTTACACGAACGGGCACGCCGGCTCGGCCGACGAGAGCGCGCCCGGGCGCGTCGATCGCAGCGCGTTCGCCGGTGATGAGACCGCGCCGAGCTATTGGTGGGGAAGTTGGGCGGTGCGCAACTCGCCACCAATTGATCACCTGACCCACCCTCGATTCTCCTAGCACCGCCGCCCTTCCGAACCCGGCTCCCGAGAGCCGGCCCGGCGTGATCCGCGGCTTCGATGCGATGCATCTGAACACTTCGGACGGGAAGCGCTGCCTGCTCGTCACGACGGATGCGGCGGTGCCTCGACGAACGACGATCGGGGTCGTCGAGCACTACGACGAGCCGAGTGTGGCGGCGACACTCGACGAGGACTTTCGCGAGCACGGTGCGCCGCTCGTGCTGCGGATGGACAACGCATCGGTGCACGACGCTCCGCGCGTGCGCGACGTGCTCGATCGATACGGGGTCGTGCTGCTGCACGGTCCGCCGCGGCACCCGCGGTACTACGGGCAGCTGGAACGCCAGAACCGCGAGCATCGGGACTGGTTACGACCGCTGGGCGCGCTCCGAGCGAACGAGGTGGTCACGCACGTGAAGGAGATGAAGCGCGTGCTCAACGAGGTCGTCCCGCGGCGAACCCTCGGGTGGGAGACCGCGGACAGGGCGTGGGAACGTCGCGTGCAGCGCGTGGATGACGCCGAGCGACGGGCGCTCCGCGAGGCGATCGACGCGCGGCGCGAGAAGTTGCGGCGTGCGAGTCGCCGCGAGCAGATGTCGGATCGACTGATTGAACGACTCGCCGTGGAGCAAGCACTCGCCGCGAGAGGGTGGATTGAATGCGTGAGGGGCGGATGTGCTAGGTGATTGAATGTGGGTTTGATGATCAAATTGAATGGCGCGTCACAGTCCGATGGCGCGGCGTGGTGTTGGGGCGATGATACGTACCAGCAACTCGGGGACGGGCTCTCGACGAGTGTTTCAAGACCCTACGCCTATCAGGTGAGTTCATGGTGAAGTGCGCCGTCCTCCTAACGCTTGCGGTGGTGAGCGGTTGCGCTTCGACAGCGGGGTCCCGGGATGCCGGCGGCGACGATGTCGCGTTCCCTGGCGACGCAGATGGGCGGGACGGCGGCGAGTTCCCCCGCGATGTGCCCGCCGATGCCGCGCGAGATGATGTCTTACAAGGCGACGCCTGCGCTGACTGCCCGGCCAGCATCGAAGTAACCGCGAGCATCGGCGGAGGTTGTGCCCGCCGCGCAGACCGAACGATTCGCTGCTGGGGCAACAATCAAACAGGGACGGTCGGCGATGGATCCTCGGTACCGCACTGGTGGGCGGACAGCGGACCGGACTTGTCCATGGTCGACGCGGTAGTCAGGGGCCCGGCACACGCCTGCGCTTTGATAGCCGGCACGATTCGGTGCTGGGGTCAGAACGACTTTGGACAGCTCGGCGACGGGACGATGATTCCGCGGAGTGCGCCGAGCAGGGTCATGTCCGATCAACGGTTCGTGTCGCTCTCGCTCGGCGATACGCATTCGTGCGCGCTATCTGCGTCGGGGCGCGTTTTCTGCTGGGGCGCAAACGACGTCGGACAGCTCGGGATCTCGCGCGCAAGACAAGGTTCCTCGTCGCCCGTCGAAGTAGCGCTTCCGGCTCCTGCTCTCAAAGTGTCGTGCGGCTACGCGTACACGTGCGCCATTTCGACGGCTGGGACCTGGTGCTGGGGATGGAACGGAGAGGGCGAGCTGGGTGACGGCACGCGCGAGACACGCGAAGGGCCGGTCGTCGTTCCGACGGATCAGCGTTTCGTCGATGTGGCGGTCGGACAAACAGCCGCATGCGGGATCGTCGCTTCCGGCGACTTGTACTGCTGGGGCTGGAACCGATACTCCCAGCTTCCCGTGCCGGACATGGCGAGCAGCGTCCCCGTACGCATCGATGGCGTCGGCCCGGTTCAACTTCTCGCAGTCGGTGGCACGCACACTTGCGTGACCGCAGGCGAGCAGTTGTTCTGCTGGGGATCGAACGACGACGGACAGCTAGGCGACGGCACCACCGTCTCTCGCGCCACGCCGACGATCGTTTCCGCAGTCTCGGATGTCCGACGAATCTCGCTGGGCGCTTCGCATTCCTGCGTGCGACTGCTCGACGACCGCATTCGTTGCTGGGGGCACGGCACGCTCGGCGAGTTAGGCGATGGAAATCACGCCAACAGTCTCGTGCCCGTCGATGTTCGCTTCGAATGAAGGCCGAACGTTCAGGTTTGTCGCTCGAGTTTTAGGGAAAGGTCGTCTCCCATGGCTCCTCGGCTAGCGGAACGTGAGTTCATGGTGAAGGGCGCCGTTCTTCTCACGCTGGTGCTGAGCGGTTGCGCGTCGACAGTCGTGCCCCGCGATGCCGAGAGCGACGATCCCGCGTCGGTTCTCGATGCCCGCGGCAACGATGCCGCGTCGGTTCTCGATGCCTTGGGCGACGACACCCGCGATCCGCCTCCCGACGCTTCACCGAGGGATGCTGGCGGAGATGACGTTGGGGAGGGTGACGCCTGCGTTGACTGCGTCACGAGCAGCGAAGTGAGCGCTAGCGTCGGCGGTGGTTGTGCTCGCCTCGTAGACCGAACGATTCGCTGCTGGGGTAACAATGAAACCGGGACCATCGGCGACGGATCCTCGGTACCGCACTGGTGGGCGGACACTGGACCGGACTTGTCGATGGTCGACACTGTCGTCAGGGGACCGAGACACGCGTGCGCTCTGATCGGCGGCGCGATCCGCTGCTGGGGTCGGAACGACTCTGGACAGCTCGGAGACGGGACGAGCCTTTCGAGGACGGCTCCGAGCAGGGTGGTGTCCGATCAACGGTTCGTCTCACTGTCGCTCGGTTTCAGTCACTCGTGCGCGCTATCCGACTCGGGGCGCGTCTTCTGCTGGGGCGCGAACGACCTCGGACAACTCGGGCTCTCGCGCGCGACGCTCGTTTCGTCGTTCCCCGTCGAAGTACCGCTGCCGACTCCTGTCGTCGAAGTCTCGAGCGGCTACACGCATACGTGCGCCATATCCACGGCTGGGACCTGGTGCTGGGGATGGAACGGAGAGGGCGAGCTGGGCGACGGCACCCGTGAGACACGCGAGCGACCGATCGTCGTTCCGACCGATCAGCGTTTCGTCCACGTGGCGGTCGGACAGACCGCCGCCTGCGGGGTCGTCACTTCCGGCGAGTTGTACTGCTGGGGATGGAATCGGTTCTCGCAGATCCCTGTGCCGGACAGGGCGAGCAGCGTGCCCGTACGCATCGACGGCGTCGGCCCGGTTCAGCTGCTTGCAGTCGGCGGCACGCACACCTGCGCGACCGCCGGCGAGCAGATGTTCTGCTGGGGATCGAACGACGACGGACAGCTAGGCGACGGTACGACGGCCTCTCGCGCCACGCCGACGATCGTTCCGGCTGTCTCGAACGTGCGGCAAATCTCGCTCGGCGCATCGCACTCGTGCGTGCGACTCCGCGACGCTCGCATTCGATGCTGGGGGCACGGCAGCCTCGGCGAACTCGGCGACGGAAACCACTCGAGCAGTCTCACGCCCGTCGACGTCCGCTTCGAGTAATCGCTCGCGATACTCCCTTCGGCTTCTCGAGGGCACGCGAGTGGATGGCGCTCCTCCTGTCGGCGGTTCGAAGCTCGCGCCGGGCGTCGCGAGCGTCGGCTGAAGTTCACCGCGACTCGCGTGTGGAATCCCGCGCTAATGCCGCATCAAGTGAACGTTGCGAGAGAGATCGAGCATCGCGGTGCCATCGCCCCGGTCGCCGCTGATCTGGAAGTCGAACGCTACCTGCCCGGCCATCGATCCCGACCGGCACGCCGCCGAGTCACATTCGCAGACGTGCGCAGTGCGGCACAGGTACAGCCGCGTGCAATCCACCGCGACGTGGCTCTGGCTCATCGGATCGGTGTACGAGCAGCCGCCGTCGGCGTCCGTGGAAGTCGCCGCGTTCGGCAAACAGCCGAACAATTCGCCAGTCGTATCTTGGGCAACTGGGGTTTGTAGCGCGCACCAGTCCGACCAGACGGCGGCGAGATTGACCGTCAGCTGAACCCGCGAGCCGGTCACCCGACCGTCGACGATCGGGTACCGGAAGCCCTCCACGATCAGCGACGCGGCGTTCATCAGGTCGAACGCCGGCGGATATCCCACGGTCGGATCCGTCGCCCTCGGTGGCGCGGTGCCATCGCCGAATACGACGACGCCGGTGCGGGCTCCGTCCCCGGTGGCGGTGTCGAAGACGATGCGCACATGATCGGAACCCGATCGGAAGTGATACGACTCGACGTATCCCTGCCAGTCGTCACCACGCGGCAACGGTGCGTCGGGGCCGGTAGTCGCATCCGTGGCGGAGGTACCGTCGTCGGTGTTGACCGCCGATGCGCAGTTGACGCTCGAAAGCGCCAGAAGGAGCGAGGCGGCAACGGTTGGAATGGTGATGGGCATACTCATGCACCGTGCTCCGTTTCCTACGACGCGTCGACTTCGCTAGCGTCTCGACGGAGGGGTCGGCGTAGGGCTCGATCGCGTCAAGAGGTCTGGCGCGAGAGGTACTGCACGCGGCCGGTCGTGGATGCGGGACGAATGGATGTCGTCCCGCATGCGCTCCGCCCCGAGCCGTCGTGCGTATGGTCAGGGGCATGACAACAACGAACACGTCAGCATCCGGCGACTGGAAGTCTGCTTTGGGCGCTCTCGAGAGTGCGATGCGACGCATCTCCGCGACGAGCAACGGCCGCACTGAAAGCCCACCGCTGACGCGGTTGAATCGCGGCAGCATCGGTCCGAGGGAAGACGTCCCGGACGAACTGCTGTTCGCGATCGGTGGTTGTCTGTCCGTGATTGCCGCGGCCGGTTTCGGTGTGCCTCGCGATGAACTCGCGTTCTGGCTCGAGAGGACCTGCGACACGCTTCAGGACGCTGGCTACCGCGCCCGCGCGCTGCGCACGGGAGGTAGCGCCGTGGCGGAGGACATCTTTACGATGGGCGTGGCGGCCTGCCACGCGTCGAGAGCATTCCCGGCGTCGCCGGGACCCGAGATCACCCCTCCATTCGAGGACGACGATCCGCACGTTGTTCACGCCGCAGCCGAAGCGATCGGGCGAGAGATGGTTCATCTCGCGGGCGTGGCCCGTGACATGGCGCGAGTTGATCCGTCTTACGTCGATCTGGCGAACACGCTCACGGCCACGGAGTGCGCTGCCTATGTCGCCGATCTGAACGCGAGTCCGTCGCCCGCGCGTCAGGACTTCGTCCGACATGCACGTCGATTCCTCCGAAAGATCGGCTCAACGCGCATGGCAGACCCGGACCATGTCCAGGTCGCCAACGACGTCTTCAGAGAAGTACTCGTGCGGTTAGATCCCTCCGACGAACTCGTCGGCCTTCACTACGGCATCAACCGACCGACCGATCTCTTCTGGGCTGCGAGCCGCATGCGACGTCTCAGGTCGTCGCTCTCCGATTCCGAGTTCTCGCAGGAGATTGCGCGAGAGATTTTGTTCGAGACCCAGTTCGAAGACCTGTTACCGCGACCTCTGGACTACACGCGCGACCGTATCGAGCAGGTCGTTCAGAGATTCCTCGACGACTCCTGGCCCGCGACCGGCGAGCCGCCCGGCGGGTGGCCGCTGCCGTATGCCAAAGCGATTGCGGTAGTCGATGCGCTGTGGCGCGAGTTCAAGCTCGGCGAACGGCCGCTCCAAAGTGCTCTGCGCACAAACAAGCTGTGGGGTGTCCGCATATGACGACTGAGACGCGGGCGGCTCGGCAGACACTGAGCGGAATCGATCTCGTGGTGCTCCGCGAATACTGGTTCGCAAGCTCCCGATGCATAGAACGAGATCCGAGCCTGCGTGCGTGTGCGGCCACTAGAAACTCGGACAGGGTCTGCTCGACTTCGCAAGCAAACCCGGTCCGCGATCGACGCCGTGTGAGCGCTCTTCCTACTGCGCGCAGGTCGCTTCGCCTGCATCGCCCATCGGACGGCACGTCAGACCCGTCCCGCACACGTTGCTGAATCCCATCGGATCGCACGCTGCACCCGCCGCCAGCGAGCGCACGCAGATCGGGAAGTCACCCGAGCCGCACGCGAGATCACCCGTGCAGCGCGGTTCGGTCATCGCGCACGGAGCACCCGCGCGCGAGCCCGGGGTCGAGCACAGCGGCGTCGGCATCATTCCCTCCGGAGGCGTGGGATCCGCCGCGCAGGTCGAGCCTTCGACGCAGGTGTTCATGAACCCGCGCGGATCGCATTCCATGTTGTTCGGAACGGT
>CBIHQZ010000371.1:0-6587 GCA_966212315.1 uncultured Myxococcales bacterium | reverse complement strand
CGGCGTCGACGAAGGTCGACATCGCAACGCTAGCCCGCCAATTCATTGGCAGGGATCCCACCGCGAGATCGCGTTCAGACCGCCTTAGTGCTCGCCTGAGACCGCACCTCTGAGTTTATCGACAGCCCCACTCATCGCGCGGGAGACTTTTCGCGCGCGCCGCATGGGAGCACTCCCTGCCACGACGCAACGCGCATCGAAGCTCGACTCGCGACGCCACGCGAGAATCGAACGGAGCGCGCTATGGCACGAGGCCTGCTTCGTGCGCCGGCATGGGGACTTTCAACGGACCGCGCGTCGCGAGCGTCCGATCGCTGTGGATCGTGTCGTGGGCGCTCGTCGCCGCGTGCGCTGGGCCCGTCGACCCGGTCGGCGACGCGGCGGCGGATCACGCTGCCGATGCCGCGCCACGTGATGCCTCGGCCGCCGATGCGCGCACCGACGCAGCGGACGCACTCGAAGCAAGTGTCGACGCACCGGTCGATGCCGTCACGACCTGCGTGCCCGCGTGCGGCGGCCGCAATTGTGGCGACGACGGATGCGGCGGTTCGTGTGGCGCGTGCGATGCGCCGTCGACATGTAACGCCGGCCATTGCGCCGCGTGCGGTACCAACGGCAACGCGTGCTGCGCCGGTCGGGCCTGCACCGATGGCTCGAGTTGCAACGACACGCCGAGTGGACCGATGTGCCAATGCGGATCCAACCATCAAGCGTGTTGCCCCGGTCGTTCGTGCACCGACGGCTCTGCTTGCCAGGACACCGGCTTCGGTCCGCTCTGCCTCTGCGGATCGAATGGACAAGCATGTTGCCCGGGTCGTTCGTGCACCGACGGATCACTCTGCACCGACACCGGCTTCGGCCCGCTCTGTCTCTGCGGATCGAATGGACAAGCATGTTGCCCGGGACGTTCGTGCACCGACGGCTCGCTCTGCACCGACACCGGCTTCGGCCCGCTCTGTCTCTGCGGACACGAGGGTCAGGCATGTTGCCCGGGGCGCGCTTGCAGCGATGGTTCGGCATGCGTCGACTCCGGCTTCGGTCCGATCTGCAGCGCCGACACCGCGAGTTGCGGTGCGATCCAATGGTGGAACCGCGGGCTCACCTACGAACACGTCGTGAGTGGATGGAACGACACCGACCTTGCGGTCTCTGCGAGCACGCCGGTGCAATTGCGACATCGATCCGTGCTCACCGGCACGGGCGTGTACGGCTGGGGCTACATGCCGGAGTTCACCGACTCGGTCACGGGCATCGCCTTCACGCTCTTGCACCTTCGTCCGCAGTTCCAATACGCGACGGAAGTCGGCCGCGAATACCCGGCAGGATTCATCGTGGGAATCTCGGGCGGCGACACTGCTGACACCGGCCTCGGCGAGTACTCCACCGGCGCGCATCTGTGCGTGCAGACGCTCGTGGCGTATCGTGATGCGTTCCCGACCGGAGACGACCCGTGTCACTGAACGCTCGTCATGACGATCGCAATGCGCATCTCTCGCTCGGATAGCGATGACGAAGAGTACGACTCGCCGCGCTGCTGCCGTCGGGGTTGTGAGCGCTTGATGCCTTGCGCAACTCGGGGCACGTACCCGGGTTGTTGGTGATGCGCGGACATCGGTCGTTCTTTGCAGCGCTGCTCGCGTCGGTGGCGATCCATGGCGCACGCGCAAATGCGACGCCGAGGTTCGAACGTGTCGACCACGACGGGGACCTCGCGACGGGAACGATGGACCTTCCGGGCGCGGGCGTAGCGCTCGGAGACATCGACCGCGATGGCGACGACGATCTGTTCATCGTGCGTCCGCACGAGGGGCTCGTTGTTCATCGCATCGAATCGGGCGCGCTGCTTCGCGCCGACCCGCTACCGCCCCGTCCCGACACGGTGACCGGCGCGTGGGATGCCATCGCCGTGGCGCCCGCGGATCTCGACGGCGACGGCGTGCTCGATCTGCTGCTCGGCGCAAACGGCGCTGCGTACCTGCTTCTCGGACGCGCGGACGGGAGCTTCGTCGACCGCACACCGTTCGCCTTCGACGGGCTCTGGCGCCAGGTCGCGTCGTTCGCGCTCGCCGACGTCGATGGCGACGGGCTGCTCGACGTGTATCTCGTCACGTATATCGCTGGCGCATCGTGGCCGCACAATCGTTGCGATCGCGATGCGCTGTTTCTGCAGCGAAACACCGGATGGCTGTCGGTGCCTCTGCCCGACGCGAGCGACGCGAACGGTGCTGGATGCGGCTTCGGCGCCGTGATGTTCGACCAGGACGGCGACGGCGACTTCGATCCGTGGGTCGCGAACGACTTCGGTTCACTCGGCACGCCGACTCACATCTGGCGCAATGCCGGGATCGATCCCGGGAGCGGTGCACTGCGAATCGTTCCCGCGGTCGATGCCACGGCGCGTCCGATCGCAACGTACGCAATGGGTGTCGCGGTCGGCGATCTCGACGACGATGGTCGACTCGACGTGGTGAGCACCTCGATCGGTCGGGCACCGGTGCTGCGCGGCGACGGCGCGGGGCATTTCGTGGACATCACCGAATCGTTCGGTGCGGGATCGTCGCTCGGCTGGCTCGGCACGCGCGTCACGTGGGGAAGCGCGATCGTCGATCTCGACGGCGACGGAACGAACGACGTCCTCGAAGCAGGCGGCTACCTGCCTCTCGCGCCTTCGCTCGGTGCACGGCCGGGCGGCTCGCCGACACTGCTCTACTCGGGCAACGGTCTCGCGCGCGTCGAAGACGCGGCCACGATGCGCGCTGTTCTCGGCGATGCTGAGCTGCGCGGCCTCGCAATCGGCGACATCGATCGCGATGGCGCGCCCGACGTAGCGTTCGCGGGGGCGCAGCGGACCGCATCCGCGCTGCTGCGCAATGCAGGACGCGCGGATGATCGATGGCTGTCCGTCACGCCACGCGGGTCGGTCTCGCCGCGAGAAGCGCGGGGCGCAATCGTGACAGTGGCATGTGACGGCGTGGCGAACGCGCGCCGCAGCGTCGTCCCGACGGGCGGAAATGCCGCTTCGTTCAGCGCGCCGCGAGCGTTCGTGTCGCTCACCGGATGCCGAGGCCCGAGTGCTTCGATCGAGACGCACTGGCCATCAGGCGCCATCTCGCGCGAACGAGTGCCACTGCCCTTGACGACGCATTCGATCGCGATCGACGAACCCCGATGGCTCGTTGTCGATACGACCGAACTCGCAATCGGCTCGTCGACGATGGTCGCAATCTCGCCCGCGCTCTTCGCAGCGGACGGGTTGTCCGCGCACGATGTGCAACTCCGGCGCGTCACGGGCGACTGCGATATCGAGCCGATGGGATTCGAATCCGACGGCGTGTGGCACGCGCGACTGACCGCGCGAACCGAGGGGGAGTCATGGATCGAAATCGTCATCGATGGCAGCGTCGTCGCGCGACGGATTCGCATCGAAGGTCACCCTGCGAATCGCGTGAGTGACGTTCGCCTCGTTCCGTCGAGCATCTCGCCTTCGCGCCCGGTGGAAATTGCGTTCGTGCCGCGTGCAATCGACGGATCGACGTTCGGCCCCGGACAGCACATTACCGTCGCTGTCGACGGAGGAAGCGCCGTGACACTCGCATCGGATCGCGGCGACGGACGTTACGTCGCACGCGTCACTCTCGCGCCCGATCGCGTGGACCCGATCGTCTTCCGTGCATCGCTCCCCGACGGACGCGACCTCGTATCCGAAATCCCCGTCGTCGCCGATCTCGATGCGCGCCGCACCGTCTTGCGCCTGAATCCGGGTTACCTGGTGCCCGGCGCCAACCCTGCGTACATCACCATCGACGGCCCGCTCGTCACGCCCCTCGGCGATCCATTTCCGACGCGATACGACGGCTCGATCACGCTCGTCGACGACACGGGTGCATCGATCGGACGCACCGCAGGCGGCTGGCCGACGACGGTCGCATTCGTCGCGACACCGCTCGAAGCGGTCGGTCGCCCGTTGCACCTTCGCTTCGGTGCGCTCGACGTGTCCGATGCGGTTCAGACGCAGTCCTTGGCGAGCGAAAACGACGTCGCCCAGGTTCTCGATGCGACGCGCACGCGATTGGACTCGCTGCAATCGACGCTCGCGGCGGACGGCGTCGACTCGACGGTGCTCGCATTCCGCCCCGTCGATTCACACGGGAACGGCGTGCCGGTGGCGGTCACGTGGGAGATCGTGAACGGCACGTTGGTCGGGAGCGCGGGGACCGATGCGGACGGATCTACGCTCACGCGTGTCATCGCCGGAACGGAGCCTGGGACGCTCACGGCGATCGCGCGCGCAGCGGGATCGAGCTGGTCGACCACGATCGAACTCGTACCCGCGAGCGACACGCGCGCATCAGCACTCGAGATGTGCGCATCGGGGGTGAGCTTGCCATCGGGCGAAGCGTGGCTCGACATCGTCATCGCGCCGCGACGAATCGATCGCGTGCTCGTAGGCGGTCAGCGCGACCTCGTCGCACGTGCGAACGGCACGTCGATGATGCTGACCTGGGATCATGGTTCGTGGGTCGGGCGCATCGCCATCGATCGCGCAGCCGACTTCACCACGCTCGATGCCACCGACCGCGGAACGACCGTCCCGCTGCAACCCGCGGCGGCGCTCGTCGCGACGCTCGAACTCCCGACTCGCGCGTTCGTTCGCAACGACCCATCCGCGACCTGGTTCGGAGAATCGCGCTGTGCGGTTGCGGGCGTGGTCGATGAGAGCGACGCCGGTGTCGTCGCCCGTGATGCCGGTGCGCCGCTCGACGTCGCGATCACCGACGGCGCTGCCGATGCTTCTTCGCCTTTGCACGCCGGCGGTGGCTGCGGTTGCGGCGTCATCGGTGGAGCAGGCTCTGGCGCGGCTCGTGCGGCGTGGGTTGTCGCGATCGCGATGGTGATGCGCCGCCGGCGAAACACGCTGCGTGGCACCGCCTGACTTTCGAACACGAACTTTCGCCAGACTCGTGCACAGTCGCCGTTCGTCCCCCAACGCTCGGAGTCACATGGCAGGGAGTCGAAACGCGTCGCTCGTGTCCTTCCCGCCGCGACCGCGCGGACTGAAAGGCCGCGCTGTCGAACTCGACACGCTGGCGCGCACCATCGAGGCGGCGGCCCCGACGCGACTCGCACTCGTAGGCTCGGGCGGAAGCGGCAAATCGATGCTCGCGTGTGCGCTCGGCCACCGACTCGACAAGCGATTCGAACATCGCATTCACTGGTTCCGCGTCGGGGCGTGGGACTTCTACACGCTGACGGAAATGATGGCGCTCCAGTTCGGCACGCCGATGGGCGACGGGCGCGTCGCAGCGCTGCGGCGATTCTTCGCGACGACCGGCGAACGACTCGTCGTGCTCGACAACCACGAAGACGATCGCGCGATGGCGCAGCTACTCGAGACGTTCGCGAAGAGCCCGGTGACGTTCGTGATCACCGCGCGACGATGCCTGCTCGCGGGCGTGTTCATCTTTCCCGTCACGGCGCCGCTCGTCATGTCCGGGAAGAACGCATTTCCGCGCATCGCTTCGCTCACACGGATGCTCCGATTCAATCCGCTCGCGCTCGATGTCGCCGACAGCATCGTCGGCTCCGGCGCGACGACGGTGCACGCACTGGCGACTTTTCTCGAAGAGCACGGCGTAACGCGCGTCGTCGCGATCGATCACGAGGACGACCTTCCCGAGATCGCGCTTCTCGTCGCGTGGGCGTGGGCGCGTCTGCGTCCCGAGAGTCGTCGCATGCTCGGCGTGCTCGCACACTGCGAGGGGGACCACGTCGATGCCGACTCGCTGGCGCGTCTCGCGCGAGTTCGGCGAAACGCACCAGCGGCGCTCGCCCAGTTGCAGTCGTGGCACTTGATCCAGGAGCCGGTCGCGGGGCGCTTCACGCTACACGCCGTTGTGCGTCATGCCGTGCGTCGCAAGACGAAGGTTCCCGCAGTGCGTTACTTCGAGCACTACGTCGCGATGCTCGAGCAACACCCCGAGCGGTTGCTCCACGAGCAGTCGCATCTGTTCGCCGCCATGGACCACGCGCACCGCACGAGCGACCTCGGCGCAATGCTGCGCGTGAACGAACTGATGCGCCGGCTCGCTGCCTGAGGTCCGCGATTCGCTACGGCAGGCAGTCGCCGCCCGATGCAATTTCTTCGACGCTGACATCGAAGTGCGTCGGGGGCCCTCCGTAGATGCCTACCGCGACGATCACGCTGCGCTCGGTGGTTTCCGCGTTCGCCAGACACAGCGTTGCCGAACCGTTGGTCAACCCGCCACCTCGCGCGCTCTCCTGCGTGGCAGCCGTGAGACTGCATGCCGACAACACACGCAGCAGAAGATCCGTGCCGCTCGTGAGAGGCGTCGCCGTCACGCGCATCACGCGCCCCGCCGGGATGCGGAGCCCGTAGAACAGGTTCTTTCCGCCCGAGCAGCTCGCGCAGAAACTGCAATCGCCGTATCCGCCTGCGGCGAGGTCTTGCATCGCGAGCGTCGTGCCGGGCGCGAGCGACGAGCGGTTCTCGCACCACGAAAGATCGACGCACTCGCAATGCCCGTAAGCGCACGTTCCATCGCCAACGTCCGTCGTTACGTCCGAGG
>CBIHQZ010000370.1:0-6594 GCA_966212315.1 uncultured Myxococcales bacterium | reverse complement strand
GTGCCGCCGCAGCCGTCACCCGCGCGTCCGCACGCGAGATTGAGCTGTGCGCAGGTCCACGGCACGCACGCCGCGTGACCGCACACGCCCGGTGTTCCGCCGCCGCCGCAGGTGTCGGGCGCGACGCACGTTCCGCAGTCGATGGTCCCGCCGCAGCCATTGCCCGCGGGACCGCACTGCAGACCGAGTTGCGCGCAGGTGCGCGGCAGGCACGGCGGCATTCCGCACACGCCCGGCATTCCGCCGCCGCCGCAGGTTTGCGGTGCGACGCACGTTCCGCAATCGAGCGTTCCGCCGCAGCCGTCGCCGGCCGGGCCGCAGTGGATGTTCTGCGAGTTGCACGTCGAGGGCGTGCACGCGACGTGACCGCACACGCCAGGTGCTCCGCCGCCGCCGCAGGTGTCGGGCTCCACGCACGTTCCGCAGTTGAGCGTTCCGCCGCAGCCGTCACCCGCCGAGCCGCACGCGAGACCCATGTTCGCGCACGTGCGCGGCGTGCACGGGATCGACCCGCACTGGCTCGGGGTGCCGCCGCCGCCGCACGTTTGCGGTGCGACGCACGTTCCGCAGTTCAGCGTGCCGCCGCAGCCGTCGCCGACCGGGCCGCAGTTCGCATTCGCCTGCGCGCAGGTTCGAGCCGTGCACGTGGGCATGGGGACGTCGGGCGCGATGCACGACGCGAGGTCGAAGAGCATGAACTCGAGGACCTTCTCTTGCGGCGTCATCGGTCCGGTCGTGCACTCGGCGGGGAACGTGGTGTTCGACGACGAGGCGTTGTTCACGTGGAAGTCGCTGAAGAGCACGCGACCGCATTGCGCGCCCGACGCGGCGCCCACCGGGGTGTTGAACGTGTAGTGCTGGATGGTTCCCGGCGTGTTCGAGTAGATCCATCGCTGCGAGGGCGGCACCACGCCGTCGAGGTCGTGGCGCGGTTGATGGATCTGGATCTGATTCAATCCCGACTGCGCGCCGACGATGCCGAGCCATTGCGCGAACGCGGCGCCTTTGGGGAACGACGTGTCGACGAGCCCGACCAGCGGATCGGCGGGGTACGCCTGGTTGATGCGCCAGTTGGCCGTCGTGGAGAAGCCGGTCGCGTTGTAGAGCCACGTATAGCTGTAGTGCGTGGCGAACACGCGGCCGCCGGCGTTGGCGTAGTTGATCACGTTGGTCTGCGACGCCGTGGTGTTCTCGTTCTGCTGCCCTTCGCACGCGAAGAGCACCATGTCGTAGGTCGCGAGTGTTGCCGGGCTGCCCCACAACACCGATTCGTTCGGCGTGCGACGACCCGCATCGGCGCCGTTCGCCACGTAGAACTGCACGCGGCCGCCGTTGGCAGGCATCGTGAATTCGGTGTCGTCGATGCCGATCTTGCGGAGCACGCACTCGAGCGAGTCGACCGCGCCGGTGACCATCGCGATGAGCGGGATGTCACCTTCGGTGCGATTGCGCGGGAGGCGCGTCTGCGCGGTGGTGAGCGGGTTGTCGACGCAGGGCGCGACGTTCGGGATGGTGATCTGCCGGCGCCAGCGTCCGAGCTGGATGACCAGCGGGATGTTCGCGCCGACGGGGACATTGCTCAGCGTGAAGCGCCCGTCGGCACCCGTGACGGCACTCATGAGCACCGAGCCGCCGGGGCCGCCCGTGCAGCGATCGCAGGTGACGCCCTGCGTGAACGCGGGGACCGGTCCGTTCGGGATGTAGACCACCGCGTTGTAGAGCGGGTCGGGGGTGCCGTACTGCGACGGCGTCGGCGCGACGACCGTGCCGCTGATCGTGGTGGTGCCGCTCTCGCAGCTCACCTCGCGCAGGCACAGGCCGGCGCACGGCGCACCGCCGTCTACGCCACCCGCGCCGCACACGCTCGGAACGCCGCTGCCACCGCAGATCGCGGGTGCCGTGCAGGTGCCGCAACTGAGCAAGCCGCCGCAGCCATCCGCGACGGGCCCGCAGTTCGCGCCGACCGATGCGCACGTGCGCGGGGTGCATCGCGTCGGTGCACCGCAGACGCTCGGAACGCCGCCACCGCCGCAGGTTTCGGGAAGCGCGCAGGCGCCGCAGGCGAGAAGTCCGCCGCAGCCATCCGCGACGGGTCCGCAGTTCGCGCTGACCGATGCGCACGTACGCGGTACGCACACGACGCCGCCGTCGGGTGTGCCGCCGTGACCGCATCGGCTCGCGACGCCGCCGCCGCCGCAGATGTCGATCCCGCTGCACGTGCCGCAGTTGAGCAACCCGCCGCAGCCGTCCGCGACCGGGCCGCAGTTCGCGCCCGCATCCGCGCAGGTGCGCGCCCTGCACACCGTGCAGCCGACGAGACCGCCGCCATGTCCACACGTGCTCGGCACCCCGCCGCCGCCGCAGGTGTCGATGCCGCTGCACGCGCCGCAGTCGAGCAATGCGCCGCAGCCGTCCGCGACCGGGCCGCAGTTGCTGCTCGTGCACGCGCGCGGCGTGCAACCGGTGCCGCCGTCGACACCGCCGTGACCGCACACGCTCGCGACACCGCCGCCGCCGCAGATGTCGAGACCCGCGCACGTTCCGCACGAGAGCAATCCGCCGCAGCCGTCCGCGACCGGGCCGCAGTTCGCCCCCGTCGTTGCGCACGTGCGAGGGACGCAGAGCGATCCGCCGTCGATGCCGCCGCCATGGCCGCACACGCTCGGCACGCCGCCGCCGCCGCATGACTCGATGCCACTGCACGTGCCGCAGTTCAGGGTGTTGCCGCAGCCGTCGCCGACCGGGCCGCAGTTTGCGCCGAGCATCGCGCACGTGCGCGGCGTGCACTGCGTGACGTGACCGCAGGTGCTCGGTACGCCGCCGCCGCCGCACGTCTCGGGCGCCGTGCACGAGCCGCATTGAAGAACGCCGCCGCAGCCGTCGCCGATGGGCCCGCACGTCGCGTTCGCCGCAGCGCACGTGGTCGGAATGCACACGCCGCCGTCGGAAGTGCCGCCGTGACCGCAACGGCTCGGCACGCCGCCGCCGCCGCAGATGTCGACACCGCTGCACGAGCCGCAGTCGACGATGCCGCCGCAGCCGTCACCGATCGGGCCGCAGTTGGCGTTCGCCGCGCTGCAGGTGCGTGGCACGCAGACCGCGCCGCCGTCGGGTGTGCCGCCGTGTCCGCACACGCTCGCGACGCCGCCGCCGCCGCAGATGTCGACGCCGCTGCACGAGCCGCAATCGAGAAGGCCTCCGCAGCCGTCGGCGAGCGGTCCACAGTTCGCCCCCGCAGATGCGCACGTGCGCGGTACGCACGTGCTGCCGTTGTGACCGCACACGCTCGGAAGTCCGCTGCCGCCGCAGATGTCGAGACCTGCGCACGCCCCGCATTCGAGCAGTCCGCCGCAGCCGTCACCGACCGGTCCACAGTTCGCGCCGAGCATCGCGCACGTTCGTGGCGTGCAGAGCGAGCCTGCGTCGGGATTGCCGCCGTGTCCGCACACGCTCGGAACCCCCGCGCCGCCGCACGAATCGATGCCGCTGCACGTGCCGCAGTCGAGTACGCCGCCGCATCCGTCGCCCACCGGTCCGCAGTTCGCGCCGGCCGCGGCACAGGTGCGCGGCACGCAATGGGTGCTGTCGCCGCACTGGCTCGCGACGCCGCCGCCGCCGCAAGTTTGCGGAAGCGCGCAGCCGCCGCAATCGATGGTGCCGCCGCAGCCGTCGCCGATGAGACCACAGCTCGCATGCGCACTCGCGCAGGTCACCAGGCCGCATCCGCCGTCGGCAGACATGATCGGAATGGCATCGGGAGACGTCGTGTCGTGGGGTGCGTCCGCATCGCGGGCACCACCCAGATCAGAGGAAGCGTCGCGCGGATCCCGCACGGTCGTCCCTCCTTCCGCACACGAAGCGATCACGCTCGCGAGTGCGGCTGTGAGAAGCAGTCGAATCGTCCCCCTAGGCATCGTTGACCTCCGCGGTTCCCGGTACCACTCGCGAGAAGGTCATCGAGTCGCTTCACACTTTGGTTCCGTGTGAGCAATCCGCGCACTGCAACGCGCGGTGAAGGGGGCTTCGAGCGGCCGCGCGAAAGGCTGCGACGCGTTGTGCGCGACGAGTTTCGCGTGTGCATCCGGTTGCGATCACGCACGTCGTCGCGTTCGTGCACGGCGCACGATGTATGCGGCGCGTGGTCAGTGGTTCGCGACGCTGCGTGCGATGGGCGATGTGGTGCGCGCGCGACGACGACGCGCAGTACGGAGACGAAGACCAGACGCGAAGGTCAGTGAGCGCGCGTGGTGGGATCGCGAAGCGGGCACGCGTTCGCGCTTCGGGGACGGATGCCGTTCACTCGCATCGTTCGTGCGCGCCGAGATCTCCGCGGGCGCCGGCGTACGTGAGGCCGATCCCCTCGCCGCGCGTCCACACGAGCGGGCGATCGACGGTCACCATGCCGCTCGCTTCGTCCGCTGCGACCACGCGTGCGATGTGCCCGCTCGCCGTCATCACCATGTCGCCGGTCTCGTCGGCGAGGTTCCATCCGTCGAAGAACCACCACGCGTCTGCGACGACGAACGAAGTCGCGCCGGCGGCGCTCGAACTCGCGCTGGTAATGGTGGTGAGCGGCGCCGCGGCATCGAGGGCCGGTGACCCCGCACCGATCCGGAAGTCTCGTGCGGCTGCATCGGCGAATGCAGGATCGATCGCAACGTTCCCCGACCAGTTCGGTGCGTAGGCTGCTTGCACTGCCGCGAGAGAGCGATCCGCGCGCGAATCCTGACGCAGGTACACGAACGTTCCGCTCGGGGTCCACGCGTTGTTCGTGATCCGCTGCGCCGTCGGGGGCGCGGAGTCCCCCCATGCATCGCGCAACAGTTCGGTGATGCCCGCGGGCGTGTGCACGATGTTGTTGCTCACCACGATGTCGACGAACGGAACCGTCGGGTTGTCGTTCTCGAACGTGAAGCCGGTGAGGTTTGCGTAGAAGCTGTTGTGCGCGAGCCGAACGTGGCTCGGATGGATGTTCCCCTCGGGGAGCTGCCATCCGGCGATGGACATCCCGCGCCCTCCGTGCGCCACGTCGTTGCGTCGAAAGAGCACGCCGTACGCGCCGAGTTGCACCGAGACCTGCCGTCCGCGCACCGCGTAGTCATCGGCGATGACTCCGTGCGTGCGCGAGTACGAGTTCGGATTGAGAAGGTAGTTCGCGCCCGTGTCGAGAATGCGGTTGCCCTCGACGAGAACGCGGCCGGTCGCGGCATCGAGCGCGAGAAGGTTCATGCCCGCGTGCAATCGGTTGTGCACGGCATTGGCGCGAACGATGGTGCGATGCCCGCCGCTCACCCACACCGTGATCGGATAATGGCTCACGTCGCCGAAGTCGTTGGCTTCGAGGAGCGTGCCGTCACCGCGGATCTCCACGGTGTCCGCCGGCCACGTCTCGAGGCTCATCCCGGCAACCACGCCGGGACTGGCAGCATCGGGAAACAGACAGTTCGTGATGCGATTGCGCGACGAGTTCACGTCGACCGTGGAGCCCACGTAGGCGAGCGCGTCGTGGAACGTCATGTTGCGCAGCCAGCAATCGTCGGCATTTGTGAGCGCGAAGAAGCGCACCACCTGGTTCGGTGTGTTCGTTCCGCCTTCGACGCGGATGCCGTCGACTTCGATGAACGACACGTTGGTGAGCGCGACCGCTTCGCGCACACCGCGAATCGTCGCCGGGGTGGCATCGCTCGCGGAGACGAATGTGATCGGCCGGCCGCGCACGCCGCTCGCGGCCGGTGCGATGGCGGTGCGGTATTCGCCCCCGGCGAGACAGATCACGTCACCTGCGCGCGCGCCCGCATTGGCGGTCGCGAGGGTGCAAGGCGTGCGTTCCGTGGTGCACGACGCGTAGGTCGTGGCGGCCGTCGCCATCGGCGCGACGTAGTGCGTACAAGCTCGCGCGCCGCATCGATGGAGCACGCCACCCCCACCGCAACGATCACCCGCGCTGCACGGTCCGCAGGAGGCCGGCGGCAAGCACGCGGGATCGACGCCACCCGCGTCGGCAACGAATTGATCGCGTGGCGTGTCGGTCGGGGCATCGTCGTGCAGCGCGTCGGCCCGATCGGCGTCGAAGGCAACGACATCGGATGAACGCGTATCCGTCGCGACAACGGCGTCGGCAGGCGCATCGGGTGGCGCAGCATCGAGCCCGACGCGCGCGGACGTGCACGCACAGAAGACAAGGATCGACGAGGCCGAAAGGCCGCGCACGAAGCGATCGCGTCGACGCCGCAAGGATTGGGTCGTGAAGGTCATCGCGTTGCCTTCGCCGCCCTGATCGCGACGGCGCATGAAGTCACGGGAGCGGGTGCGCGAAGAAGAAGTCGAGAATCGTCGTGGTGGTCGGATAACTCGCCGACGAGAGCCACCCGTGGGTGCCGCCGTCGATCGTGCACAGCCGGACCTCGGAGCCTCCGGCGCAGGCCCGCTGCTGATCGCAATGCGCGACGCCCATGCGATAGATCTCGCGCGGCGTGTCCGTGCAGCTGTCGCGCATCGCCCAGTCCGCGATCGTCGTCGGAACGGATGTCGCGTTTCCAGGGCCGCCGCCACCCCACGGCACGCGCGTGTCGGCGCTGCCGTGCGAGGTCAGCA
>CBIHQZ010000369.1:0-6610 GCA_966212315.1 uncultured Myxococcales bacterium | reverse complement strand
GGAACCCGGTGATCGTCATCGAGCACAACCTCGATGCGATCCGCTGCGCCGTCTCCGTGATGGACGTGGCGCCCGCCGGCGGCGAAGCGGGCGGTCAGATCATCGCGACGGGGACGCCGGAAGACGTCGCGCGCGTCGCGGAGAGCTATACCGGCAAGTACCTCGCGCAGGTGCTCTCGCAACAGGGCGGGGGGGAGAACCTCACCCCCCGCAATTCGACCGGTGATTCGCGCGCCGCCTCTCCCTCCGACGCCCGCGGGTCGCGCGATTCATCCAAGCGTCGTCAGGAGAGGGGACAATCGGGCAGCGCGACGAGAAGCGATCGCGTTCGGTCGTAGCGAACCGAAGCGTCGACGCGAAACGCGTGGTGCTGTCAGCGTCGATGCGAAACGCGCGGCGCCCTTCATTCACGCCCGGCACTCGCTCACGCCTCGCGCCGTCACCCACGCCCTCGATTCACTCAGCCCCTCTCTCGACGACGCCTTCGCGCGTACGCGCTCGACGCGGTGGCGTCGGAGGGAGAGGGGCGCGCAGCCGCGGGGGTGAGGTTCCCTGCCTCTCCTCCCCTCACTCCGTCTTCCCGTGCCGCCCGGCACCCTTCGCAAACCGCGTCGCGCCATCGACCGCGCCGCTTGCGAGCGACTCCAACCCCACCGCGAACTCGTAGCGCATCGCCTCTTCGAACGTTCCGTCCGCCGCGGCGTACGCGCTCTTGCGATCGTTCTTCATGCACACCTGCGGGAACGCGGCGATCTCGTGCGCGAGCATTTCCGCCGCGGCGCGCGCGGTTCCATTCGGCACCACGCGATTCGCGAGCCCCATCGCGAGCGCTTCGTTCGCATCCACCGCACGCCCGGTGAGCATCAGATCCAGCGCGCGACCGAGCCCGACGATGCGCGGCAATCGCACCGTGCCGCCGTCGATCAACGGCACGCCCCATCGCCGGCAGAACACCCCCATCACCGCGCTCTCTTCGACCACGCGCAGATCGCACCAGAGCGCGAGTTCGAGCCCGCCCGCGACCGCGTGCCCCGCGATCGCGGCGATCACCGGCTTCGAGAGCAGCATGCGCGACGGCCCCATCGGCCCGTCGCCTTCGACCTCGAGTCGGTTCGGCGTTCCGCCCGCGATCGCCTTGAGATCGGCCCCCGCGCAGAATGTCCCGTTCGATCCGGTGAGCACCGCCACACGCGCTTCGTCGTCCGCATCGAACGCGCGAAACGCGTCCGCCAGGGCCTGCGCCGTGGGCCCGTCCACTGCGTTGCGAACCGCGGGGCGATCGAGGATCACGGTGGTGACGACGCCATTCTTCTCGATGTGCACACTCATGCCTCGCATCGTCGCACGGCCCGCATCGCGCGTTGCGCAGCGATCTCGCGCGAAGCTCGCCTTGCACCGCGAATCGCTCTGCTGATAGCTCTCCCGCATGACTCGCGAGGCGCTCTCAACGCTCACTCAGGGACTTCCGGCCGAGATCTTCAGCGTCGATCCGTCCGACCTCGAGACCTACGGACGCGATTGGACCAAGGTCCACACCCCAGCGCCGCTCGCGATCGCGCGCCCGCGCACGACCGATGAGGTCGTGCAGATCGTGAAGCGCTGCGCGGCGAACAACCTTGCCATCGTTCCCTCGGGCGGCCGCACCGGCCTCGCTGCCGGCGCGGTCGCGAAGAACGGCGAAGTGGTGCTCTCGCTCGAGCGCATGCGACGCATGGACGCCGTCGACCTGCTCGGTGCGACCGTCCGTGTGCAAGCAGGCGCGGTCACCGAAGCGGTGCATCAACACGTCGCACCGCACGGACTCACCTGGCCCGTGGACTTCGCGTCGAAGGGCTCGAGCTGCGTGGGCGGCACCATCGCGACCAACGCGGGCGGCGTGAAGGTCATTCGATACGGCCTCACGCGCCAGTGGGTGCTCGGGCTGCAAGTGGTGACCGCGAACGGCGATGTGCTCGAACTGAACGGCGCGCTCGAGAAGAACAACACCGGCTTCGATCTGCGCCAGTTGTTCATCGGCACGGAAGGAACGCTCGGGGTGATCACCGAGGCGACGTTGAAACTCACGCGCCTGCCCGGCCATCTCGATGTCTTTCTCTTCGCGGTGCAGGACATCGCCGGCGTGTTGCAACTGTTTCGCGAAGCGCGTTCCGCGCCGTTCACCATCAGCGCGTACGAGTTCTTCACCGACCGCTGCCTCGCGCGCGTGCAGCGCCATCGCAAACTGCGCGCGCCCTTCGACGCCGAGCACGGCTGCTACGTGTTGCTCGAAGTCGAAGCGCCCGATCGCAACGAACTCGATCCGTGGATCGCGTCGCTCTTCGAACGCGGACTCGTCACCGACGGCACGATGGCGCAGAACAGCTCGCAGGCGGCTGAATTGTGGTCGTTGCGCGAATCCATCAGCGAGAGCCTCTCGGCCACCGGACTGCCGCACAAGAACGACGTCGCGCTTCCCATCGCTGCGCTCGAATCGTTCTGCGCCGAACTCGATGCCATCTTCGCCTCGCGCTACCCGGGCTGGGAGATCGCGCTCTTCGGGCATATCGGCGACGGCAATCTCCACATCAACGTGATGAAGCCCGACGAACTCGACAAGCCGGACTTCCTCGCGCGAACGAAAGAAGCGGACCACGAGTTGTTCGCGCTGGTGGCGAAGCACGACGGAAGCATCTCCGCCGAGCACGGCGTCGGGCTCTTGAAGAAGGACTACCTGCACTACTCACGAAGCGCCGAGGAGATCGCGATGCTGCGTGCGGTGAAACGCGCCATCGATCCGGCCAACTTGTTCAATCCGGGCAAGATCGTCGATCCATAGGGGACATCCGCGCGCTGTCACGGCCCACGCGAGTCCAGTAGCATCGCGCGCGATGTCGCGCCCCCGTCTCTCGCTCGCTCTCTCGATCGCCCTCGCTACCCCGCTCGCCGTCGCGCAGAACGCAGCACCGAATGCGTGCGCTTCGTCGTCCGCCGCGTCGCTTCTTCCGACCTCGCGCTACACGCCGGTCAGCGCGGTGATCACGGCTCCCGACACGCTGTGGGTGCTCTACAGCACGCACGACGCGCGCAACATCGACGCGGTCTCGCTGCTGGAAGTGCGGCACGTCGGCAACGGGCACAACCTCGAAGTGGAGACGCACGAAGTCGGCGAGGGGACTGTCACCGCGGGCTCGCTCGCGGTGGTCGGCGACAACATCGTCGGCGCGTGGGTGCAGCCCGATCATCACGTCGGTGTGTTCACGTACGCGACCGCGCGCGGCGGATCGATGCAGCACATCTCGCTCGACGCGCCGCAGCCGCCGACGTCGGTGTCCGTCGCAGCAGCGGGCAACGGCGCCCTGGTGACATGGGACGACAACGCGCGTGCGCTCCGACGCGCGCGAATCGACGCGCACGGTGCGCTCGTGGGCACGGTGTTCACCCTGCGCGGGCGCTACGGCATGCCGGTCGCGACGAGTGCGTTCGGTGGCTCGATCGCGATGCAGAACGGCGCCGGTGCTGCCGCGCATATCGGGTTGCTCGCGGGCGATGGACGACGTCCGGTTGGAGCGCGCGGTGCCGCGCGAGTCGCGGGTGCGTCGTTTCCGAGCGTCGCGGGTTCGGCGGATCACGCGCACGTGCTGTTCACCGCGCGCGGCACTGCGCATCTCACGACACTCGACAACGCAACCGGCGCCGGGCGCGACCGCACGCTCGGTCCGTCGGGTCTCGTCGGCGAGACGGGCATCGGCGCGACGTCGTGGGGGTCGTACGCGGCATGGACTCGCGACGGCGCGATCAACGTCGTCCCGGTCGAGTCGAACGGCGCGATGGTCGGCACGCCTTTCGAGATCACCGACCCTGCTTCGCCCGAACGCGCTCGTTCGCCCGCCGTTGCCACCGCACCGCGTATCGCCGCCGTCGTGTGGTGGGGCGCACCTTCGCGTCGTCCCGCGGGAAGCGCCGGAACGATCCGCTTCGTGCGACTCGACTGCCACTGAGCGTCGCTTCGCGTTTGGTCGAAAAGTTGTCGTTGGGTCTCTCGATCCGATACGGCAACGACCATGAGCGTGGCGTGCACTCTCGATCCGTCGGTCCTCTTCAATGGCCGCTATCGCTTGCTCGAGCCGGCGGGGCGCGGCGGGATGGCGCAGATCCATCGTGCCGAAGTGATCCGCGGCTCGTCGAGCGGTGAGACCGTCGCCGTGAAGCGCATTCTCGCGTCGCTCGCGAACGACGAAGAGACACAGCAGATGTTCGAGGACGAAGCGCGCATGACCGCGGCGTTCCGTCATCCGAACATCGTTCGCTTCGAAGACTACGGCCGTGACCTCGAAGGGCCCTATCTGGTGCTCGAATGGATCGACGGCGGAAGCGCGCGCGATCTCGTGTCGGCCGCCTACCTTCCGTTCGAGTTCGAAGGCGCTGCGTCGATCGCGCTCGACGTGTTGCGCGCGCTCACGGTCATTCACCACGGTCGCAGCGACGGCGCCAAGGTGGCTCGGCTGCCGGTCATCCATCGCGACATCTCGCTCAGCAACGTGCTCGTCACCGCCCACGGCGACGCGAAGCTCGCGGACTTCGGCCTCGCGCGTTCACTCGCTCATCCCCGCACGCAGCCGTCCGGCATGGCGCGCGGCAAGCTCGGCTACCTCCCGCCCGAAGTGCTCAACGGCGGGCCCCACGGTGTGCGCGGAGATCTCTACAGCGTGGGCTGCTTGTTCTGGGAAGCGCTCACCGCACGCAGCATGTTCTCCGAACTTCCCACGCGTGACCGATTGCGCGCGCTCGCGTCGGCGCGTCGCCCGAACATTCGATCGGTGCGACCCGACGTTCCCGTCGAATTGGCACGCGTGATCGACGCAGCGCTCGCGTACGACGCGGCCGACCGCCCCGCGAACGCGGAGGCGATGGCCAACGCGTTGCTCGACGCACTCGGCCCGGTCGGCATCGCGCTCGGCAACGCCGCGGTCGCACGCCGGGTCGCCGATGTCGCGCGACGCGACGAGGAGAGGCGGCAGTCGATCTCGCCGGTCGTCAGCAACGATGAAGTCGCCGCACTCCTCGCGTCGACGATGCGTGCGCTCGGGCAGACGACGACGGTCGCGTTGCAGGCGTAGGGAGGAACCTCACCCCCGCTGCCGCCTGAGCATTGGTCACGAATGTGCGCGCGGTGCGTTGGGACCCGGCGGCTGAAGCGGCTGAAGCCACGGCAACACCTGCGAAACCTCACCTTCGTGAGGCTCTCGATGTCGCATCGAACACCACCGGTGGTCTGGTCCGAAGCGATCGAAGGCAACTCGCTGTCACCGCGAGCTTCGCGCAGGCGAAGGTTGGGAGTCGTTGCCGCGGGTTCACCCGCCGGGAATCGCTCGGGCGAGCGCCGCGCGCATTCGTGACCAATGGTGAGCGCTGCCGTCGCTGCCGCGCGCCCCTCTCCCTCCGGCACCTCCGCGATTCGCGATGATCCCCGGCGCCGTCGAGAGAGGGGCTCGAAGAACGAGGCGTCGCGTGTTGGCTGATGGCTTGGTGGTCCGGACACCTGCAGGCGTGACCGCTGCGGTGGCTGCGTCTCATCGTTTGTGGCAACCGCATGCCGTGCACTCCGACGAGCGCACGCCCGCGAGCCCACGCTCGCCGACGATGATCGACCGCTCACGTCCCGCGCTCGCCGACGATGATCGACCGCTCACGTCCCGCGCTCGCCGACGAACGCAACTCCCCACGCCACCATCGACCCAGCCCCTCTCTCGACGACGCCTGCGTTCACGCGAATCGCGGTGGCGTCGGAGGGAGAGGGGCGCGCGGCAGCGGGGGTGAGGTCACCTCGCGAGCGCACCGCGCACCGCGGACGCCGCGGTAATCGCCGCCATGTTCACGATCGTGTCGACGTTCGAGTTCCGCTGCAGGACCGTCACCGGTTTCCGCATACCGAGCAGGATCGGCCCGATCGCTTCCGCGCCGCCGAAGGCCGACAAGATCTTGTAGGCGATGTTCCCCGCCGCCAGCGACGGGAAGATCAGCACGTTCGCCGCTCCCTTCAGGTCCGAGAACGACCACTCCTCGCGTTGCTCGGGATCGAGCGCGACGTCGGCTTGCATCTCGCCGTCGACCATGAGGTCCGGTCGCAAGGCCTTTACGAGCTCGGTCGCACGCGCAACGCGCTGCGGCTCCTCGCCCTGGTTGCTGTGGAAGTTCGTGTACGACAGCATCGCGATGCGCGGCTCGATGCCGAGGTCGCGAACCGCATCCGCGCACTGGATCGCGATGCCCGCGAGCGTGTGCGCGTCGGGCATCACGTTCACCGTCGTGTCCGCGCAGAAGAGCACCTGCGAGCCCTTGACGAGCATGTACATGCCCGCGGCGCGTTTGTAGCCCGGCGACAGGCCGATGACCTGCAGCGCCGGGCGAATGGTCTCCGCGTAGCTCGCCGTAAGTCCCGACACGCAACCGTCGGCGTCGCCGAGATGCACCATGAGCATCCCGAAGAGTTTTCGTTCGCGCGCAACCTGCTTCTGCGCCGAGTAGCGGGTCACGCCCTTGCGTCGACGCAGCGACCAGTACGCGTCGACGTACTTTTCGAGCTCGGTGCTGTCGGCCGTGGCTTCCAGGAAGGTGACGGCGCCACTGGCGC
>CBIHQZ010000368.1:0-6616 GCA_966212315.1 uncultured Myxococcales bacterium | reverse complement strand
GGCGAGGGCGCTTCTCCGAGTGCTCGCCGCGCGGGGTCTGACGGTGACCGAAGCGCAGCGTGAACGCGTGCTGGCGTGCCGGGATCTCGACACGCTCGACCGCTGGCTCGAACGCGCCGTGACGGCGATGTCCGCGGACGATGCGCTGACGTGATCGGGTGCGCGTTCGGGGCGGGCAGCGGAGTGTCGGAGACCTGATACCTCCGAACGCACGATCGGCGACGGCCTGACCGAGGCGGCGACACGACGATGACAACGAAGCCCGACGCAATCCTCGCGAAGCTCCAGGCGCGTCGCCTCGATCCCGGGCGCCGGATCGACATGCGTTCGCTGTTGATGCCGCCACTGTTCGCGCCGGCGAGCGAGGACGTCGTGCGAGCGGCCGAATCGCGGCTGTCCTGCGCATTTCCGGCGATGTTGCGACGCGTATACCTCGAGGTCGGCAATGGCGGATTCGGCCCCGGCGCGGGGCAACTCGGTCTCGATGGCGGCTACCGCGATGACGACGGACTGTCGCTCGTGGAACGTTGGGATCGCGAACGTCGCGGATGGTCGGGATGGCCGCGCGGGGTGCTCCCGCTCTGGGATTGGGGCTGCGGATCGTGGTCGTGCGTGGATGCATCGGACTGCGACGCGCGGATCGTCACGGTCGATGAGTTCGGTGGAACGCGCACGGCGTTCGATCTGCTTCGATGGCTGGACTCATGGAGCGACGGGGTCGATCTCTTTTGCCAGATCTACCCGCTCGAGACCGCCACGATGCTCGATCCATTCACGAAGAAGCCGCGACAGATACCGCGACTCGGGAGGGCGATCGGAGAGAAGCTCTTCGAGTTCCCGGCGGCGCGGTGAACGCGATCGGGCAGCGATCGATCGGTCCGACCTTCGACGACGGCACTGCGGGCTTCGCAGCGCGACCCCATGTCGCGTTTCTTCGCAGTACCCAGCGCGGACCCAGATCAGCGGCGCCACCGAACGCCGCGACGCTATCGTCGTCGCCCAGTAAGTGACGGCGATGTCCGCGGACGATGCGCTGACATTATCTCGTGCGCGTTCGGGACGGGCAGCGGTGTCGGAGACCTGATCCTTAGAACGCGCGGGGCGGACGCCATGGCGATATCGATGAAGGTTGCGCGAGTGCGCGTTGACGACAACCACGTTCCGAAGCTCGAATTCGAGAAACTACTACGCGTTGTAGGTACATTTTCTATCGAGATTGATCGCAGCGAATTACTCAGAGAGGCCGAATTCCCGTTCGTCGAGTTCGCGACGCAGTTATCGGCATGGTTGGCGAGTGGCTGTGTGAGCGGTTTCGACTACGTGTCGATGGAAAGCGACGACCGGTCATTGGTCTATTTCCGTCCGCAGGACTCCAGGTGGGAGGTGAGAGCCATGCTGGGTCAGCGCGGAAAACTAGGCGTCGTGTCTGCAGACGAACTCCGCGATGCCGTATCGAAGTTTTTTTTCGGTTCCCTTCTTCGCAGACGAAGTTGGAGTCGATGTGAGGGAACTGATCGTTGCCCGAGCAACATCGGACGCGTCGAACGACGGCGTGGACGGCGACACCGAGCTGGACGATTCTGAGAAGCGCTGAGCGAATCGACGATGACCATCCCGACCTACGACCAGTTCATCTCCCCGCTGCTGCTCCAACTCGCGAAGCACCCGAGCGGCCTGTCGACCGCGCAGGCGTGCGAGGCCGTCGCCAACGCGTACGGGATCGCGCCAGAGGCTCGATCGACAGCGACTACTTCGAAGGGGAGTAGCGCGCTGCGTGGGCGGGCGTGGTCAACGCGTTCTCGTCGAGCCCGCGCATCTCAACGCCCGGCCCGAGGACTCGCGCCGCGCGATCGAGCAATCGGTCGGCGTCTGGCGTGATACACGCGGATGATCCGTACGAGCATGGGGAGCCGGTCGTAGTAGACGACCATCGGAGGGAGCGGCCATCGATGAACGACCTGCCGCTTCGCAGCACCGTCAGGGCGCCATCGGCGGTGCCGTCGGCGAGCAGCGCGAAGAGCGCGCCGGGTTCGGCGACGAACGCTACGGCGGCCCGGGAATTCGTTCGCGCAGGTCGTCGACCCGGCTCGCGATGTCGCGTCGAGCAGCGGGCGCGACGACCAGTGCAGCCGTCACCGACGGGACTCGGTTCGAGCCCGCATCTCCGCGAGCACGTCTTGGCCGTGCAGCCCTTCGCCGCGATCGAGCGACGCCAGAGCCTCGATGAGTCCGTCGGCCTCCTCCGCCGATAGTTCGTCGTCCGCGGCAAGCTCGTTCTCGGGAACGAGCACGTACCGACCCTCCGGGAGGTCCGCCAACTCGCGCGCGAGATCGGCACCGCGCTGCTTGTGCCAGTCGATCACCTTACGCGCCCTGCTTATGCTCATGCTCCTGCCGCCGGGTACTGCACCAATCGCGACGAACTTGCCGGCGAGACGGCGGTCCGCGCTCCGACCGCCAAACG
Source organism: uncultured Myxococcales bacterium (assembly GCA_966212315.1). Classification (GTDB taxonomy): domain Bacteria; phylum Myxococcota_A; class Polyangia; order Polyangiales; genus CBIHQZ01. Next base: position 4,152 of record CBIHQZ010000368.1, on the reverse strand, counting down.
CTAGCACTGCTCATCGCTCCACCCTCCCGCGCTTTCGGGCGAGGGTTTGAGCACCGCGAAAATTCCACCAAACGGGACTCGCGATAGAGACCCTGTGCGCGCCGGCACGTCACGACGTGCCACCACAGGGGACTCGCGATCGTGCACCCACTCGTGCCACCACAGGGGACTCGCGATCGTGCACCCACTCGTGCCACCAGGGGGACTCGCGATCGTGCACCCACTCGTGCCACCAGGGGGACTCGCGATCGTGCACTCGCTCGTGCGACAGGGGGACTGGCGATCGAGCGCGCTACAACCCCATCTGCCGCGTGATGATCAACTTCATGATCTCGTTCGTGCCCGCATAAATCTTCTGCACGCGCGCATCCATGTACGCGCGCGTCACCGGGTACTCGAGCATGTAGCCGTACCCGCCGAAGAACTGCAGGCAGTCGTCGACCACTTCGTTGAGCATGTCGGTCTGCCAGAGCTTCGCCATCGAGCACTCCTTCACCAGGTGCGCGCCGGCCATGTGTTCCTTCACGAGGCGATCGATGAACGCGCGCCCCACTTCGACCTTCGTCGCGCACTCGGCGAGCTTGAACGACGTGTTCTGGAACTTGCTGATCGGCTTGCCGAACGCGTGGCGTTCTTTGCAGTACGTGATCGTGTCCGCGAGCACGACCTCGGCCCCCGCCTGCGCGGCCATCGCGACGACGAGTCGTTCCTGCTGCAGCTTCTGCATCAGGTACATGAACCCCGCGCCCTGCTCGCCGAGGATGTTGTCAGCCGGGATGCGGCAGTCCTCGAACGCGAGTTCGCTGGTGTCCTGCGAGGCCATGCCCATCTTCTTCAGCTTCTTGCCGCGAATGAATCCGGGGCGGTTCGCTTCGACGACGAAGAGCGAGAGCGCGCGATGCGGATCGTCGCCGCCGCTGTTCGCCGCGACGATGACGAGATCGCAGAGCTGACCGTTCGAGATGAACGTCTTCGCGCCGTTGATCACCCATGAATCGCCATCACGCCTGGCGGTGGTGCGGATCGCGGCGAGGTCGCTGCCGGTGCCCGGCTCGGTCATCGCGATGGCGGTGACGATCTCGCCCGATGCGCATCCCGGGAGCCAGCGCTTCTTCTGGTCGTCGTTGCTGAACGAGTAGAGATACGGAACCACCACGTCGGCGTGGAGCGGGATCGCGAAGCCGCTCTCGTACGCGCGCGCCAGCTCTTCCATGATGATGCACGAGTAGGCGAAGTCGGCCCCGACGCCGCCGTATTCCTCGGGGAGCCACGGACAGAGAAACCCGGCCGCGCCGGCTTTGCGCCACGCCTCGCGATCGACCATTCCCTGCTCGGCCCAGCGTTCGCTGTTCGGTTTGACCTCGCGGTCGACGAACTTGCGGAAGGCATCGCGGAACATCTGATGGTCTTGCGTGTAGATGGTGGGTTCCATGCCGCGGAGGGTAGCGCTCGCATGACGCGCGCACACTCACTCTTCGCCGTCATGGTCGATGGTTTCGTGGGCGCTACGCTGGAAACATGGGCGATCACGACGTTGCATTTCGCGAGCGACTGCTGTCGGTGATGGGTCGGAAGAATCACGTCGCGTGGCCGTTGTTCGCGCGCGGGGAGATTCCGCTCGATCGGTTGATCGAACACTTCACGCAGGAGTGGGAGACGTTCATCCGCGACTTCCCGGTGCTGCTCGCGCGCGTGATGGGCCACGGTCCGCCGGACGACGTGCGGCGCGCGCTGGCGGAGAACATCTACGAAGAGCAGACGGGCGGGATCTCGGGGAGCGATTCGCATCCCGAGTTGTTCCTGCGAATGATGGAAGGGTGCGGGTACGAACGCGCGCGCTTCACGAACGTCGCGTTGCGCCCGGCGGCGCGTGCGTATCGCGATTTTCTCGACGAGGTCACCGGGCGTGCACCGTGGATCGTGGGATGCGCGGTGATGACGATCTTCGTCGAAGGGAGCGCGAACGATCGGCGCGAGATCATGGCGAGCACGCACACGGTGGAGACCGACGAAGAGATCGAGCGCGCGATCGATGCGCATCCGCTCGTGCGCGTGCACGGCGTCCCGCGCGCGGCGATGGCGCTGACGCGCGCGCACCGGAAGGTCGAAGCGGGGCACCGGCACGACGCGTGGCGCGCGGTGCTCGCGCACGTGAAGCCCGAGGAGCGAGTGGCGGTCGTCGAAGCGATGGAGCGGGCCCTGACGCTCTGGCTCGCCTACCGCGACGAGATCGCCCGCGCCTGCGGCGTGTGACCTGCGCCCCTCCGTGCCTTCAAACGTAAACGTAAACGGACGACCCCCTACGCAGCGCGCTGGCCGCGCAGTCCCTCCGCATCCCAACGCGGCCGGCCCGACATCGCGCGTGAACGCTTCGTTTACGTTTACGATTACGTTTACGACTGCGGCCGCGGTGAGAAGCATTCGACTGATACGATGCGCGCCCCATGCGCACTCCGACAGCAACGCTCGCTCTCCTCCTCGGACTCACGGGCTGCAGCGGCGCCCAACGCACCTCGCACAACGCGCCCGCAACGACCCCGCGCGACGCGCGGCTGCGATTCAATCAACTCGCGCTCCGCCTCGACCTGCCGCTCTTCTGGGCGCAGGACACGAACGGCAACGGCACGCCCGATCCGAACGAGGTGCGCACGCTCTGGTTCTACCCCGACGCGCCCGAGTGGGTGCGCGATGGGCGGTTCACCCCCGCGTACGAACAAGCGCTCGCGCAGATCCGCGCCGAGGACGCATCGCCGACGCCGAGCGATCCACGCCAGCGTCTCGTGCGCGCGGAGTTGGATCACGCCGCGCCGACCCTCGTGGATACCGATCTGAGCGCGCTCCCTCCGACTCAACGCGCATTCGCACAGGCGATGCTCGTCGTGGCGGCGCGCATCGACGAACTCTACGCACTCCAGACGGGATCCACTGCGCTCGCCGAGCGGGTGCGCGGTCTCGACCCCGCGAGCCGCTCTCTCTTTCGCCGCAACTGGGGTCCTCGTTGCCACGGCTCGCAGACGGAGCGTGATCCACTCTGCAGCGCGATTCCCGGGCAGCCACGCCCGGTGTTCGGCGTGTATCCCGCGGCCATGCAGAGCGACGACACGTTCTGCCGCACGCTCGAGTCGCGCCCCGATGCGAGTGCGCTGCTCACGCCGTTCACGGTCGTGCGCGAAGAGAATGGCGCGATGCGCGCGGTGCCGTTCACGCAGGCGTGGCCGGAGCAGATGCGTGCCGTGGCAACTGCCCTGCGCGCCGCCGCCGATGCGATGACCGACCCCGACGAGACCGCGCTCGTTGCGTATCTCCGCGCGGCCGCGACCGCGTTCGAAACCAACGAGTGGGCGCCGGCCGACGAAGCCTGGTCGCAGATGAACGCGCGCAACTCGCGCTGGTATGTTCGCGCCGCGCCCGACGAGACGTACTGGGAGCCGTGCTCGCACAAGGCCGGGTTTCATCTCACCTTCGCGCGCATCAATCGCGAGTCGCTCACCTGGCAGGAGCGCCTCACGCCGCTGCAGAACGACATGGAGCGCGCGGTCGCGGCACTCGTGCCCGGCGAATACACGGCACGTGCGGTGTCGTTTCACATGCCGGACTTCATCGACATCGTGGTGAACGCCGGCGACGACCGTGATCCATTCGGCGCGACCGTTGGACAGAGTCTTCCGAACTGGGGCGCCGTTGCATCCGAGGGACGCGGCCGCACCGTCGCGATGAGCAACCTCTACACCGACCCGGACAGCGCCGCGCGACGACGCTCGATCGCGGCGTCACTGTTCGATGCCGGCACGATGGCCCGCTACACCGAGAGTCCGACGCCGGGTCTGCTGTCGACGATCCTCCATGAGGCGACCCACAATCTCGGACCCGCCAACGAGTATCGCCTCGCGGGGCGCACAGCCGACGACGCGTTCGGGGGCGGGCTCGCGTCGACGCTCGAGGAACTCAAAGCGCAGAGCGGCGCGTTGTTCTTCGTGAGCTTCCTGCGCGAGCGCGGTGTGATCGACGCCGAACTCGCCGAGCGGATCTACGTCGATTCGATCTCCTGGACCTTCGGACACATCTCGCGTGGGATGTACACGCCGACCGGCGAGCGAAAGCCTTACAGCCAGCTCGCGGCGATTCAGGTGGGCTTCCTGCTCGAAGAAGGCG
>CBIHQZ010000367.1:0-6618 GCA_966212315.1 uncultured Myxococcales bacterium | reverse complement strand
GGGGACGGCGGCGGGGTCTGCGAAGTCCTTCAGTGCGCCCACGCGCGGCGGCAGTTCTTCCGCAGGAACATCGGGATCGGCGAGAAACGACGCGAGCAACGCGACCGCGCGGCGCTCGTGTGCGGACGCGAGGCCCCGTGCGATGAAGCCCACGGGCGGTGCCTGGATCTGCCGGACCCAGTCGGCGTGGTGTTGCAACGCGGCCAGCATGGCATCGGCGCCATCGGTGCGATGCGCGAGCGCTTCGCCGGCGGCGGCACGGAGTTCCTGCGGGTAGTTCTGGCGCCCCGCGATGTCGAGCAACCCGCGCGTTGCTTCGTCGCCGGGGATCGACGCAAGTGCGCGCGCTGCGAAGACGCGCGCGGGGAGAAGCCGATTGTCGGTGCCGCCCGCCGCTTCGATGAGCGTCGCGGCCGGGCTCTGCGCGGGTTCTTCGTTCGCGTGCGGCGGCGTGAAATCCGCGGGGAGCGAGAACACTGCCTGTGCGCTCGGTCCGCCGAGATTCTGCGAGAACACGACATTGCCGGCGCGGCCATCGAGCATCACGGCGTTGCCGCGCTCGTCGACGAATGCGACGCCGTTGCGAAGCGGCTCGGCGCCCGAGATGTCCGCGTTGTGAAGGTGCGCCCATCGCACCGCGCCGTTGCCCGCGTCGAGTGCGAAGAGCACGCGGTGGAACAGCACGTAGAACGTGTCACCGAGCAGATGCGAACCGTTCTGCGACGGATCGGGCCGCGACACGACCGCGACACGCTCGCGTGCGTTCACGCCCAGAAAGGCCGCCGCGTAACCGTCGGTGAGAAAGGGCGGGTTGCCGGGAAGATCCTCGCGCGGGATCGCATACGTCTCGGAACCCTCGCGATGTCCGTTCGCGGAAGCGCTGGCGAGGCGGTACTGCACGCGCGATCCGAAGAACACCGCGTTGCCTTCGTGATCGGCGCGGCTGAACAGATCGTCCGCCGAGCGGATGCGTGCGCGCTCGGTGCCGTTGCCGACGTCGATGATCGAAAGATATTGCCCGTTCCACGGGACGAACGCGTAACCGCCCACCGCGGTCGGTGCGCCGAGCGCCTGTTCGACTTCCTGCTCGTAGCGAACGGAGCCGGTGCGCGCATCGACGACGACGAACACGCCATGTCGCTGACTGATGCCGCCCGGTCCGAGCGAGATGGCGATGTGATCGTTGTCGCCGCCCGCGCCGATGAGTGAGTAGCCGTGATCCGGCACGTGCCATCGCTCTTGCCCGGTGCGCGCATCCCATCCCGAGACCTGTCCGTTGGCGTGCGCGACGACGACGCCGCCGGCGATGACCGGACGCGAATCGACGCGCGTCGCGGTCTGCCAGAGACGGCGTCCATCGGGCAGGGAGAACACCGCGATACCGCGCGCGGGGGCGGGTGGTGCAACGACGACCAGTGCGGGTTCGTCGCTGACGGGACGCGCCGCGATCTGTGCGGCCACAGCGCCTACGTCTGCGCCGCGATTGTCGGCAAAGTGAATGTCGAAGCCGGCGCCGGGACCGACGCCTTGCGAGCAGGCCGCGGCGACGAGCGCGAGGGTTCCGGTGAGTGCGAACGAACGGGCGATGCGATGCATGGTGACGGGTCCTCTCACTCGGCGATGCGGTCGGCGGCGGTGCGTGCGGTGCGGGTGACTTGCGATTCGGCGCCGTGTGCGTCGGCGATGACCGAGTTCAGAAACTCACGCGCTTCGCGGGTCGCGAGATCGCCGATCGATTGCACGATGCGAACGCGAAACGCTTCGGGCAGGTCACGGCGCCCGAGCGCGGCGCGCATCGAGTCGGCCATCGAACGGAACGGTGCGCGGCGAAGAAATCCGAGCAAGCGTTGAACGTCCTGCTCGGTGCCCACGCGTGCGATCGCCTTGGCGGCTTCGTGCAAGAGCCGGCCGGTGGTCGGCGTCGTCGTCGCCTCGAGATCGCGCTCGAACGCGGCGAACAGATCCGATGCGTTCGCGGGCGATCCGATCTCCGCCAGTGCGGAGGCCGCTTCGACGCGTACGTTCTCGTCGCTGTCCGAAAGTCGCCCTGCCAGCGCGTGAACGAGTTCGGGGGTGTGAATGGCTTGGGCCGCGGCGATCGCGTGGCGGCGAAGCATCGGACGGCGATGCTCGAGGAAGCGCAGGACCGCGTGCGTGCCGGCCGGATTCGCGAGGACGGCGAGCGCGTCGAGCCCCGCGGCTGCAACGCGCGGGGTCACGCCGCGAAGGATGACCGTCGAGATCGCAACCGCGCCATCGGCCCCCGAGACAGCAGCAGCCTGGATCGCTTGCATGAGCGTCTCCGAGTCGGGCGTCGGTTCCGCGGGAGGCTGCAGTTCCGTTGCTGCCGGCGTGGTGGGCTGCGCCGGAGTCGCCGTGGCGGCGGTGTTCCGCCCGCGACGCGTCGCGGTGCGTGCGCGAGTGCGCGGCGCGGTCTGCGCGATGGAAATACTCGGGACTGCGAGAGCGCCGGCGAGGCAGAGGGTGATGAGTCGCTTCATCGGTGTGCCGTTCGTCGCGCCGTGGAATGAGCCGGGAAAGTCCGCCCGAGACCGGCGCCGCGGTGTGGGTACCACACCTCGATTCGCGCGGCGATAGCTGGACCGGTCAACGATTCGAGGAAACACGCGCGGAGACGATGGCGAGCAGATCATCGGGTTCGACCGGCTTTTCGAGCAACGAGCAGCCAGCCGACGTGATGCGCGCCTGAATCGCCGCCGGTAGTCCACCGCCGCTCACGAAGACGAACCGGTCGCGCAATGCGGCGCACGCGAGCGCGGCGGACTCGCGCAGCGCGATGCCGTTCGTCTCACCGAGTATCACGTCGCACAGCACGAGGTCGATCGCGTCGCCGTGTTCGCGAACGAAGGCCATGGCTTCGGCAGGGCTCGATGCGACGAGGGCGTCGTGCGCCCGTGCGAGCAAGCGCGCGACGACGCGGGCGAGGGTGATCTCGTCGTCGACGATCAATATCAGGCCACGCGACGAGGGGCTCGAGGGCCGCAGCAAGCTCAGTGCTTCCGCCCCGAAGGCGGCCGCGACGGTGAAGGCGGAGGAGGCGGCGGCATCGACTGGCGAGGCGGCGACGATGCGCGAGGCGCGACAACCATCTGCGAAAGCGCATCGAGGTCGTCGGAGGCGTCTTCGACATCGGCATCGACGATCTCTTCGTCGTCATCGAGCGGCTCGACGTCATCGAACGGTTCGGCGTCGAGCGGCTCGGCGTCCATCGGCTCCGCGTCGAGTGGTTCGGCATCGAGCGGTTCCGCGTCGAGTTCGCCTTCCATCGGCTCCGCGGACGCATAGTCGGCGCCGTCGGACGACTCCCCGTCGGAATAAGGCACCGAGGCCGGCTCTGCATCGCTGAACAGCGATGCGTCGGCCACGTCGCCGGTCGATGCGAGGGGCTGCGAATCAGCGGTTTCTTCCGCAGAAAACTGCGGAATCGGCCGGCGACCATTCGGATTCGTAAGGCCGTCGACGAAGTCGTCTGGCGGCGCCGCGAGTGCTTCGTCGGTCGCGAGCGACGCGCGCACCGCCGAGATCATGGGGGTCGAGAACTCGACGGTCGGTAGATCGGGATTGGTCAGTTCCGACGTGTGTTCGCGGAACGATCCGAACGGCGCGGTCGTCACGACGCGCGGAGCCGCCGGGGCCTGTCGATGATCACCGGTGGCACGGTCGTCATCGTCGGCGTTGTCATCTTCGCTGGCTGCATCCGCGCTCGACTCGACACGCCGCGGCGCGAACGCTTGAAGGAACGACGCGGTTTCCCCGGAGGGCGGGAGGGCCGGTGTCAGTCCGTCGTGACCGGGCGGCGCGACACCGAGCGACGATCCACTCTCGTGCTCCGCGAGCTGGCCCGAGACGTCGCTCTCCGATTCGCGTGCCTCAGCCGCATCGACATCGTCGTCCGCGGCCGGCGCTTGAATCGCGCCGGACGAAAGCTCTTCCGCATCGGGCGAACCGATCGCGCTGGAAGAAATCTCTTCGGGCGGAGGCGCATCGATCTCGCTCGACGAGATTTCGTCGGCGGCTGGCGCCTGGATCGCGCTTGCCGACAACTCCTCGGCGATCTCCGCGACCGCGTGATCATCACGCTGGCTCGTCACCGAATCGAAGTCGTCCTCGGGATCGACCACGCTGCGCCGTTTTTCGAGGCGTTCGAGCGCCGCGCGGGCATCGGAATCGTTCGGCGCGAGCTTCTGTACTTTCTTCCAGGCGTCCTTCGCTTCGAACTGATTGCGAAGACTCTTTTCCCAGACGGTCGCGATCTCTTTGCGAATCGCCAGCGCGTCTCCGGCACCCGCTTGCAGCTCGCGCTCGAGTGCCATCAGCAAGTCTTGATGCCGCCCGTGCCGACGCAGCAGTGCCTGCCACGCGCGGATCGATTCCACGTCCTTGGGCGCGATCTCGACGAGATGGCGGAGCGCTTCGATTGCATCGTCGACCCGACCGAGAACGTCCGCGAGCAGCGTCGCGCGACGAGCCTGATAGAAGCGGGCCGTCTGCGCGTCGTACGCGTCGTCGATCGTGCGTTGGTACAGGTCGACGACTTCGCTGCCGCGACCGAGGCGCTCCGCGACGCGCTCGAGCCACTCGGCGCTCGCGACGTCGTTGGGCCACAACGAAACGGCCCGCGTGAACAGCTGCCACGCATGGTCGGGGAGGGCGAGATCCTCGAGACACAGGCGTCCCGCGTGGCGTTGCAACAGCGCGGCGATCCGCGGGCTGTCGTCGGCGTCGTCCTCCGCCAGCTGTGCGAACAACTCGACCACGCCGGTGCGGAAGTTCAGTTCGGGGTGATCGGCGTCGACGCGACGCGCGAGGTCCTCGATGCGCTCCAGACGCGTCTCGTCGGGATTCTTCCCGGCGACCGCGGCCCGTGTCGCGAGCTTCAGATAGTCGAACGTCGTCGATCGATCACCGAGCGCGACCAACGCGGATTCCGCCGCGCGCAGCACGAGCCCGAAACGCTCGGCATCGTCGGTGGCGACTTTGCGGCGGCGATCGAACGCCACGAACATCTCGCTGCCGCGATCGGTCACTGGCGCGAGGCGGACGATCACATCGAGCAGAGCGTCTTCGCCCATCGCGCGGTTCTGCGCCGCCATTGCGAGATCCAACGCGGCGTCATGCGCGCCGATCGTTTCGAGAACGCCGGCGCCGCGGACGGCGAGGTCGCGAATCTCACTCGCGACCGTCGTCGACGGGATCGCGAGGGCGTATGCGCGCGTCACGGCTTCCGCGTTGCGTTCCTGGATGGCGAGTCGGTCGATGGCGTCGAGCGATTCGCGATCGGCAGGACTCGCCCCCAGGGCCTTGAGCCAGGCTTCGAGCGCGGCCGTCGCATCGTTCAGACTGCGCTCCGATCGACCGGCAATCTCGCGCCAGTAACCCGCTCGGACGCCGGGCGACTTCGCCTTCGATGCAAGCTCGGTGAGCACCGCGATCAGCCGCGCGGCGAATCCGTGACGCTCGGAGAGTTCGCGCATCGCGTCGAGCACGGCCGAGTCGCCGGCGAGCGCGACCGGCTTCAAGACGTCGAACGCCTTGGCCGCATTGCCGGCCTTCTCTTCCGCGATGTTCGCAATGCGAAGCACCATTGCGGACAACTCGTCGTCGTCGCCTTCGACCTCGGCGAGCACCTCGAGGTACTTGATGACTTCGGGCCATCGCGATTCACGCTCGTAGAGCGTCGCGAGGCGGGTCACGACCGTGTAGTCGGTGGGGTCGGCGTCGTACCAGGCCTCGAGTGCGGCGAGGGCACGCGGGATGTCGCTCAGATCTTTTTCGCAGAGATCGGCGAGCCGGCTCGCAATCGCAGCGCGCGCTTCGTCGTCTTCGGTCAGCCCGATGCGCTTCTCCAGCGATTCGGCCGCGAGCGCGTGATTGCCCGTCGCAGACGCGAGCGAACCGATGCGCGCCCACGTCGGCTCGTGACTCGGATCGATGTCGTCGACGATCTGTCGCAATGCCGCGATCGCATCGTCGGTGCGCTGCAACTCGTTCGCGAGGATGTCGGCGCGGCGCGCGAGGATCGGCATCCGCGCGGCCGGATCGCTCGTGAAGCGCGCGCTCTCGCCGAGCAGTTCCTGGAGTCGCTCGGTGTCGCCGGCGAGTTCCGCCAGCCCGGCAAGGGCCTCGAGCGCTTCGCCGTCATCGCCCTTGTTGGTGCGCTGCGCGACGTCGCGCAACTCGTTCCAGATCGCGCCCGCGGCGAGGGGGTCGGTCTTTCCGAGGGTGTGGGCGGCGCGGCGAAGAAGCGCGATCTTCACGTCGCCGTCGGGCGTTCGTCCTGCGCGGTCGCGAAGCTGCGTCACGAGCGCTTCGCGTTCGCCCAGCGCTTCGAGCACGTCCATCAACAACGTCGCGATCGCTTCGTCGTCGGGTGCTTTCTCGAGTGCGATCTGCGCCTGCTCGCGGGCGGTCCGAAGGTCGCCGAGTGATCGCGCGATGTCCGCCGCGCGCGCATGCAGGGGCGCGGATCGTTCGCCGGCCGCGGGGCCGCTCGCGTGCGCGATGAGGGTGTCGATCAGCAAGTCGAGCCGCGCGGTGCGTTCGAGAATGCGTTCGATCGATTCCCACGGTTTCGGCAGCGCGGGATCGAGTGTGGCG
>CBIHQZ010000366.1:0-6623 GCA_966212315.1 uncultured Myxococcales bacterium | reverse complement strand
CGGGTGCGCATGCCGCGCACGATGCCGAGCCCGTCGACGCCGCGAACTGCCCGACGGGGCACTGAACGCATGCGATCGCGCCGGCGTTCGAATACGAACCGGCAGCGCACGGTGTGCAAGCCGTCGAACGTGGTGCGTTCGCGAACGAGCCCGCGTCGCACGGCAGACACTCGGACTGTCCGGTTGCCGATTGATACGTCCCCGCGGCACACGACGCGCAACTCGCTGCGCCGCTCGTCGAGAACGTTCCGGCCGCACACGGCGTGCATGCCGACGATCCGACCGACATCGCGAAGCTTCCCGGGTCGCACGGCGTGCATGCCGCCGAACCCATGGGCGCATAGCGTCCAGCGGGACACGTCGTCGCGCTCGCAGCACCAGCCGGACACGCGCTACCCGGGGGGCATGGCACCGGCGCTGCGGCACCGGCGGGACAGTACGAACCCGCAGGGCACGTCGTGTTGCAATCGCCCCCCGTGTATCCGGCCGCGCACGAACACGTGCCGTCGAAGCGGACCGTGCCGTGACCACTGCAAGTCGTTGCGTTCGAGTACTGACACCCCGCGCCGGTGAACCCGCCACTGCAGATGCACGCGCCGGTTCCTCCGCACGCGCCGTGACCGCTGCATGTCGATGCCGCGTTGCAGAACGTGCAGGTGGGGAAGTTGTAATAGTTCGCGGCGCAGGTCTGACAGTTCGAGCCCGCGTACTGCGAAGCGCACGCGCACGAGCCGCTCGAAGTGCACGCGCCTCGCCCGCCGCAAGTCGACGCCGCATCGCAGAACGTGCACGTCGGGTAGCCGTAGTAGTCGGCTGCACATTGGCCGCAGTTCGCGCCGCCGAACCCCGAGTAGCACGAACAGCTTCCGTCGAAGTTCGCCGAGCCGTGCGCGCTACACGTCGCGGCGTTCGAGTACTGGCAGTCGGAGCCCGTGAAGCCCGAGTTGCATGCGCACGCGCCGCCGACGCAGGTTCCGACGCCGCTGCACGTTCCCGGTCCCGCCGTGCACGCGGACGCTTCGGCGGGTGCGACGAGGCCGAGGGCGACGAAGAACACGACGAGCGCGGCGATGAACATCGACGCGAATCCCACGCGGTTTTGCGCTGGGTATTGCGAATTGCGAAGCATGGTCCCTCCGAAGAAACGCGCGCGATCGCGCCCGGAGGAGGTAGCACACAGCCGCCGAATCCGACCACTAGCAGGGAGAATCCGGGGGCGCCCAGTGATCAGCGACGGTCGCGGTTCGTTGGGGAGGGAATCTCACCCCGGTTCGGGGACATCGCAGATGTGCGCCGCGTTGCACGTGAGCCCTGCGCAGCAATCGGCGGCCGCACCGCACGACGATCCACGCGGACGACACGCATTGCTCGGCGGACGACACATCGGCGCGCCCCCCGAATCGGGCTCGCACGTACCGCTGCAGCACTCGCTGCCTGACGAACACGCGTTGCCATTGTCGCGACACGGCGGCGGCGCCCAGTACGGTGACAGATTCGTGGTGGGTTCCTGGCCGTCGAGGAAGTACGCGACTTCGGAGGGATCGACGCCGGCCTCAGGACGATTGCGGATCGCCGCGACCCAGATGAGTTTGTGATCGCGAACGCCCGCGGTGGTGTTGCCGTAGGGTCGCGACGAAGTGAAGAGCACCCAGAAGTATCCGCCCGAATTGAAGGGCGAGAACGTGGGTCGGAAGCTGTTCTCGGCGGTGCCGCCGTTGGCGTGATCGAGTCGTACCGCCGCGCCGCCTTCACGCGAGATCGCGTAGAGCGAACCGGTGCCGGCGGTGAACGCCGCGCTGCCGTGTTGGAACACGAGCCAGCGCGAGTCGGGCGAGAAGGTCGGATGCCAGTCGACGCCGCCACCGATCGAAGCCGCGTCGTGGAGTTGCGCGGGGGCGCCGAACTGATCGCCGGGCATTGCCGGAATCGTCCAGAGATTGTTGTCGCGCATGTACGCGATGGTCGCGCTGTCGGGCGACCACTCGGGATCCCAGCCGTTGCCGATGACGCCGTTCGGCAGGACCGCGCCGGTCGTCGCGTCGATGACGTGGAAGTCGCCACCGCCGTGCGGCGAAGTCACGATGCGCGTGCCGTCGCCGTTGAACGACCCGTTGTTCATCGTGAGTGAGTCTTGTCGGAACTGACTCGGCGGCGGCGATGCGGTGAGATCCGCGGTGAGGTCGTAGCCCGTCATCGGGCGGCCGTCTTCGGTGACCGCAACGAGGCGGCGTCCGTCGCGCGAGACCGCGTGACACGCGATGCAGCCACCGGGCGGGTTCGGCAGGAAGTCGACGCGCGTTGCCGTGTCGACGTCGATGCGGAGCAAGCGCCCTTGCGGCGGCGACCAGTAATAGACCGAGCCGGCGACCACGCCGTCGATGGTCTTGAACGTACGCGGCGCGCTCTCGCGGACTTCGCCGCCCGACAGCACTGCGACGCGCATCGTGATCGGCGTGCTCACGTCCGTGTTGGCGAGTGAGGTGAACGCTGCGCCCGTTTCCCAGTCGTTCGCGAACGCAGGCCCGCCGTGGAAGTAGGCCTCGATGGTCGCGTGCTCGCGCGTGAGTCGGACGCGGTACAAGTCGGCGTCGGCAACGGTGTGTCGCGGGGTCCACATGAGGTGCGGCGCATGGACGTTGCGCGGCATGACGGCGCCATCGAGCGGGTAGTCGATCTGCGGCGACGTCGCGTCGGCATCCGCCGCAGTGGGCGCGCCGTTGAATGCATTGCGGTCCATCTCCGTGACCGCTGGCCCGTTCACGATGTGCGAGACCACGAAGGTCACCGTTGCCGAGGCCGAGAGCTGACTGCCGTCGACGGTGAACACGCGCACGGTCGCGACACCGCCGAGACCGCTGGCTTGCAACGTGCCGCTGACCGGATCGATCGCGCCGTACGCGCTGTTGTCGATCTGGAAGCGCACGGCGTCGATGCGTCGCGTCTGGCGATCGCGCTGCTCGCCCGTCACCGCGAACGTGAGCGTGGGATGCGGGTCCGAATCGTTGATGCGCACCGTCGGATTCGCGGGATCGAGATGGATCGCGAGCAGGTCGGTCGGTCGCGTGCTGATCGCATCCGCGAGTCCGCCGTCGCTGCGTGTGCCGGGGCACGAAGGTCCGGGGCAGTTGCCAGTCGTGATCTCACCCATGCAGCCAGCGGCCGCGAGTGAGGCGATGGCAACAGCGACAAATCGGGACGCGAGGACGGTGGCAGAAGCACGCATCGAAACTCTCCCTGGGACAACGCGCGCGAAGATCGACGCGCGTGGAGAGCGGTCATCGCAGCAACCGTGCCGAACGTTCGTTCGAGGATCGACGCTGCGCGACGGCGAAAATCGCATCGCTCGCGTGTGGGCGGAAATGCTCCCCGGTGGTCGGTCCCTGGGGAACGGTCCTACCAGGCGCGCGCAGCGGCTACTTCTTCGCCGGCGGAATCGGATAGAGCGATGCGAGCATCTCGTTGTTGTTGAACCCGATCGCCTCGCGCTGGATCGTCAGGTCGCGTACGTACTCGCGCGCATCGTCGCGGCGCTTGTTGTACTTCGCGACCAGAACCGGCACATCGCGTTCGCGACCCGCTCCGTGTGCCTCGCCGATGCGACGATCGATCACGTCGAGTTCGAGCAGCGTCGTGAGAATGCGATCTTCGGCGCGACGCAGCGACGACGCCATTTCCGAGATCATCTCGGCTTCGAGCGTGCCGCCGCCCGTGAGCGCCGCGATCTTCATCTCGAGTCGCTTCGCGTGCGGGTTCTCGATCCCCTTGGCGCGGAGTTCCTCCGCCATCTTCTTCCAGCCGGGCTCGCTCATGGCGTCGTCATTCATAGCGTCGCGCGTCGCGCCGACAAGACCCGCCGTTCTCGACACGGGGCACGATGCCGCAAGAAACACCGCGGTTTTTCGCGCCGATTGCGCATGAGTCGACGGACGAGGTCACCGCATACTGGGCGCGCGGAGGGTGCGTATGCAGATGCGAGCGGGAGTCGGTGGAGTCGTCCGTCGTCGAATGGCGAGCGTGGTGCTGGCGGTGATCGCCATGGGCATGGTGCTGGCGGCATCGCGCGAGGCATCGGCACAACCATCGCGCACGACGCAGGGCTGGTTCCTCCGCAACGCGACCGCCATTCGTTACAACCCGCTCGGGCTCTTCAACGAGACGCGTGCGGGGTATCGACGACGATTGTTCTCCGCCGATCAATCGATGTTCTTGAACACGTTCGTCGCGGTCGGCGCGCAGCTGTCCCTCAGCCCGGCGTTCATCCGCGGCGGCGTCGCGGTCGAGATCCAGCCCCTCTCGATTCTCAACCTCTACGCCGTCTACGAAGGCGGCGGGATGTTCGGCACGTTCGGGCTCGCGCAGTCGTTCCCATCCGCGAGCACGACCTACAGCGACGACGAGATCAACCGCCTGCGTGACCTCCCGGCCGGCGATCCGCGGAAGAACTACAGCACCACGACGCATCAACTGCAGCTCGGCGCGCTCTTCCAGATCCGCCTCGGCGATCTCATCGCGCGCTCGAACAATCGCTTCGTCTATCAGCACATCGGCATCCGCAGTGGCGACCGCGTCTTCTACGACCAGTACTGGGACATCCTGTTTCCCGAGGACGGCTGGATCTACGTGAACGACGTGGACCTGCTCTACGAACCGATCCCGAATCTCCGCATCGGCGTTCGCTACAACGTCACGCACGCGTTCTATCGCGACGATCACTTCGCCCCCGGCGAGAACATCGCGCCGACCGTGAACAGCACCACGCACCGCATCGGCCCGCTCGCTGCGTTCACGTTCTACGAGCACCGCCACGGCGTCTTCAACGCACCGACCCTGGCGCTGGTACTCAACTGGTATCTCCAGCATCCGTACCGCGCGGGAGGCAGTGCACCCGGCGCGATCAGCCAGGCGATTCCGTACATCGGCGCAGCGTTCTCGTTCCGCATCGACCCGTAGCCGCGTCCACATTGCACGCGCTCTCCATCGGTGAGCGATTCGCGCCGTCGATCCGATTTCGTCGCGCCGCACGGTCCGCATAGCGCGACTTCGGTTGATTCGTATCGGTGACGGGCAACACCCTCGCGACGTTCGCATCCGACGGCGCATGGCTCAGCGTTTCGATCTTCTCACCGCAACCGCCGTGCTTCTTCTCGCCACGATTGCCGCCGCGTGCGGACGTCCGGCCGGCGTACCGAACCTGCCGTCGCGGGTCGTTGGACACTGCATCTACACCAACGATTTCTCGCACCGCGAGGAATGCCGCGAATACCTGGGCGACGGATGGACCGATCAATCCGCCGCCGACGACTGCCACGGACGAAGTTCCACCGTCGTGCTCGGCGCCGCCTGCGGCTACCCCGAAGTCATCGGCTACTGCGCGCTCGACGTCGATCACAGCGACGTGGTGCGCGTGTGGTTCCCCGGCAACGACGCGAGCCGATGCGGTGGGTCGCGCACGGGATGCGAGTTCTTCGGAGGCGGCGTGTTCGTGCCGCAGGGCGTGTGCACCGGTGTCTCCAACGACGGCGGCACGACGAGCAGCGGTCTCCCGACGTTCCAACAGCCGACGCTCAGCTGCCGCGATCCGATCGCCGGCGAAGCCGCGGGCCACTCGGCGAACGGTCAGGTCTGCACGTGGAACACGGTGTCGGCATCGACCGAAGAAGGTCGGCACTACGAAGACTACGCATCGTGCGACGTCGTGCGCCCGCGGCACCGCCGATGCGTGAAGGCGATGATCCACGGTTGCAAGACAGCACGTACGTCGCCGAGTCGAACTGGGTGCGATCGCAGATCGAAGCGTCGGCGTGCGTGTGTTGCCACGCGCAACGAATCGCACCGATGGGGCCTTCGAACTGGTACATCGACGCGCCCGGCAACTGGGTCGAGACGTTCTACAACGCAGGGCTCGCACTCGGCGCCGGATGGATCGACTCGACCGCGTTCGGCGCCTATCCCGCCGCGCAGAACAACGGATTCGCGCGCACCACATCGGGCTTCCCGAGCACCGATCCGGAGCGCATGGCGCGCTTCTTCCAAAACGAACTCACCCATCGCGGACTCACGCGCGAGTCGTTCGCCGGCGCGCGTCCCTTCAGCGGGCCGATCTACGATCAACTCGTCTACCAGCCGACCGACTGCACCGGCAGCGAGGGTGTCGCGCGCAATGGCACCATCACCTGGAGCGGCGGCCCGGCGCGCTACGTCTACGTGCTCGAAGCGGGCTCGGCGAACCCGGGCGTACCGCCGAATCTCGACATTCCGACGGGGACCGTCTGGCGGGTCGACGTGCCGTGGACGGGTGAGCCGATCGCGAGCGGCATCACCTACGGCGCGGTTCCGAGTGGCGCCTCGCAGACTTTTCCTCGCGACGCCGCGCCGGCATCGCTGGTCGACGGACGCCGCTACGACCTCTACGTGCTGCAGGACGTCGGCATCCCGATCACGCGCTGCCTGTTCCAGTACCCACGCTGAGTCCTCGGTGCCGCCGTCCTCCCTGATCACTCGCCCGGGCGCGGCGTCGCTCGCGGCGAGGCCGCGCGATGCAGTGCGAACTCGTGACTGAGAAACCGCTCCACCGCGCGCACGACGTTCGCCGCGCGCACGCTCACGAACACTTCGAATCCGTG
>CBIHQZ010000365.1:0-6625 GCA_966212315.1 uncultured Myxococcales bacterium | reverse complement strand
TGGCCGATGCGAGCGACACGCGAACGGGCGTGAGCGCGTTGTTGCGTGTTCCGTTGCCGACCTGCCCGTAGCTGTTGCCGCCCCAGCAGTAGACGCTTCCGTCGACTCGCTTCACGCACGAATGCGCGTATCCGAGCGCCAGTTGCGCCGATGCGCATCCCGAACCCGCGTCGCCGGTGGTGTCGGCGACGCCGTCGCAGTCGTTGTCCATGCCGTCGCAAAGTTCGGGTGCGCCGACGTAGATGTCCGCGTTGGTGTCGTTGCAATCGCTCGCGCCCGCGCCTGCGCACGCGCTGTCGGCGTGGCCATCGTGATCGTCGTCTTCGTTCACGCCGTCGAGATCGCCGTTGCAGTTCGTGTCGACGCCGTCGCAGACCTCGGTCGCACCCGGGTGCGTGTCCGCGCGCGTGTCGTCACAGTCGGTGCCGCACATCGCGGTGCCGTCCATTGCGGTGTTGCAGCAACGCGCGTCGATCGCGCCGTCGCCGTCGCTGTCGAGAGAACCGAACGTGCCGGCGTTGCAGTCTTCGTCGTGGGTGTCGGACACGCTGCAGGTCTCGGGATTGCCCGGGAAGCGATTCGGGTCGCTGTCGTCGCAGTCGTCGCCGCCGCATGCAGTGGCCTGGTGGCCATCGCCGTCCGCGTCGGCCGTCATCCCGCACGATGCCTCGCAGCGTTGCGCAGACTCGTTGCACATCTGACCGGCAAGACAGGGAGTTGCCGGCGAAGCGGCCACGCAGCCGCGCGAATCGGCTCCGCTCGTGCCAGGCGCGCAGCGCTCGGACCCGTTGCAGAACGTCCCATCGGTACAGTCCTGGTCCGCGCTGCACAGCATGAGATCGCCGTCGCCGGTGATGTCGTCGACGGCGCCGTCGCCCACGCTCGTTTCGGGCGCGTCCATCGCGACGACGTCGTTCCCGCCGCTCGGACCCGAACACGCGACGAGAAAGCAAACGAGCGCGACGAGTCCGTGGCAAAGCGATTTCTGGCGAACAAGAAGAGGTTGCATCGCGGCCACCGTGCACCGAGATCCGCACGGCTGTCGAGAGGCGGTCACACGAGGAAGTCCATCAGCGATAGGGCCCTTTCTCGCCGAGGACATCGCCTTTTCCGGGCCAGCCGATCACGCGGTCCATGCTCGCGTTCTCGGTCCGCGCACCCGACACACGCGCGCCTCGAAAGTCTGTGCGATCGAGGTTCGCTTCGCGAAGATCCGCGTCGGTGAGATCCGCGTGACGCGCATCGGCCTTTTCGAGATTCGCGCCTGTGAAAACCGAACGTGCGAGTCGGCCGCCGCGCAAGTCGGCCTTCTCGAGATTGGCACCCGAGAAGTCCGCGCCCGAGAAGTCGGCCTCGGTGAGACTCGCTTTCTCGAGATTCACATCGCGCATCGACGCGCCGGCCGCTTGCACTTGATCGAGACGCGCGCGCTCGAGATTGCATCGATCGAGATGCGCGCGCTCCATCGTCGCGCGGCGGAGATCCGCTTCTTCGAGATTCACGCCTTCGAGAATCGCGCCGTTCAGATTCGCGCCGTCGAGCGCCGCGTTCTCGAGATTCGCACCTCGCACCGACGCTTCGGTGAGCTTCGCGCCCGACAAGCGCGCGTCTTCGAGATTCGATCCGTCGAGCCGAGCGCCGCTGAGATCGGCCTCGCGCAGATCGGCGTCTTCGAGGTTCGCACTCCGCAGCTGTGCACCCTTCAAGCGCGCCCGCGACAAGCGTGCATCCTCGAGATTGGTGCTCGAGAGGTCGGCGTTCTCGAGCATGGCGTCGTCGAGCGCGATGCCTTCGTCGACCGCGGCCATCACTGCATCGGCGACGCGCGTCGAACGCGCCCAGACGAAGAGAACGCGGCCGTCGTGTGTCTTGATTTCGATGGGCATCGGGAATTCACCTCGCGAACGAAAAGTACTCCGACCGTCATCGCTGCCCATGATCCGCCGTGCCAACGTTTGTGCCCGCGACGCCATCCCGTCCTCGCGCGGGCGCGCGTGTATCGTCGTGCTCGATGCCGCGAGGAAGCCTCGAACCGCCGATCCGCGCCCCGCTCGTCGCGGCGCTGCTGCGATTCGCGCGGACACGCGGTGTGGACACAGAGGCGTTGGCGTTGCGCGCCGGACTGGATGGCGACCTGCTCGCGGACGACGAGCCATTGGTCGCCCCGCGTGCAGTGATCGAACTACTCGACACCGTTGTCGCGATGCTCGGTGATCCCTCGCTTGCATTGCGACTTCCGCGCGAGCTGACGTTCACCCGCTATCGTGCCGCCGAGATCGTGACGTTCGCGCAGGCGACGGTCGGAGAAGTGCTCGGGTCCATGGCGTGTCACGCGAGCGGCTGGATGCCGGGGACGAACGGAACGGTCGCATCGGACGCCGCGCGCATGTGCATTCGGTTCGCCACGCCTGGCTCTCCGCGCGGTCTCGGTCGTGCGGCGCACGAGTATCTCCTCGCGAGCGCTCTCACACTGGCACGCACGACGAGTGGAGTTGCGATCGCATGCGAGCGCGTGTGGTTCGCCAACGCACGCCCGCGCGATATCGCGCCGCTGACGGAGTTCTTCGGCACGGGCGAGATCGGATTCGGCGCGGCCGACAGTGGCTTCGCGATCGCGCACAACGATGCAGAGCGTCCCTCGCAGCGCGCCGACGCACGGTTGATCGCGACGCTCGCTTCGCAGGCGGAACGCGACCGGCAGGCGCTGGAGAGTGCATCGAGCTTCGCGCGTCACGTGGCGCGCGCGCTCGAAGCGACGCTTCCGCGCGTCGACATCGAATCAGTGGCGCGCGGATTGCGCGTGAGCGTTCGCACGTTGCAACGCCGTCTCGACGACGAAGGGGCCCGCTTCTCGGAGATCCTCGATGGCGTCCGCGATGCACTCGCGCGCCGATGGCTTCTCGACGAGACGCGCACCATCGCCGATGTGGCCGAGGCGCTTGCGTTCGCCGACCTCGCGAGTTTCGGTCGGGCCTTCAAGCGATGGACGGGCACGACGCCGGCCGCCTACCGCGCGGAGCACGCAGCGAAGACCTGATCACTATTTCTTCGGCGGAATCGTGACGCGCGGCGCACGTGGACTCGATGGTGCGACCGGTGCCGGACCCTCGAGTCCCAATCGCGCCCGTTCGGCCGGATCGGTGACCATCGCATTCGGCTGCGTGACGTGTCGCTTGCGAGATCGCGGCGCTTCGTTGGCGCCGAGCGATGCGGTCGATGCGATGCCCGACGCGACCTCGACGCGATCGCGCCCTGCCGCTTTCGCGGCGTACAGGGCGTTGTCGGCCGATCGAATCAGCGCTTCGGTGTCACGGATCGCGAGGTCCGGCAGACCGGCGATGCCGATACTCACCGTCACATTGATTCGCTCTGCTCCCGACTCGAATTGCGTCTGTGTCACGCGCGCGCGAATTCGTTCACCCAGCACGCGTGCATTGCCGGGATCGACGCCGCGGCCGATCACCGCGAATTCTTCGCCGCCGTAGCGAGTGAGTACGTCCTCGACGCGAATGGTTTCCTGCACGACACGCGCAAACGTCGTGAGCACCGCGTCGCCCGCGAGATGGCCGAATGAATCGTTGACCCGCTTGAAGTGATCGAGGTCGAGCAGCAGTAGCGAGAGCGGCGAGCGGTGTCGCAGCGCAAAGCGCAGTTCGTTCTCGAGACGCTCGACGAAGTACCGCTTGTTGAACGCGCCTGTCAGGCCATCGCGCAGCGCGGAATCGAGCATTCGACGTTGGAAGTCTTCGTCGATGGCGTCCTGCCGGGTGAACCGCAGCAAGGTCCCCGCGCCGAGTTGGATCTTGTCGCCTTCGCGCAGAACGCTGTGAGCGACCGGCTGCCCGTTGAGCGACGTGCCGTTGCGGCTCCCGAGGTCGTCCAAGAGGATCTCGTCGCCGAAGACCGAGATCCGCGCGTGGCGTCGCGAGACCGAGTCGTCGAGGAGTTGAATATCGGAATTCGCCTCGCGTCCGATGACCATCTCCGATTTGTTCAACCGGAACATCTCGCCGACCTGCGCGCCGGCGAGAACGATCAGCGATGGATGCGCGACGTGACCCAGATCCGACAGCAGAGCCGCTCGCGACGTCTGCTTCGTTACATCGTCGTCGTCACGTGTCCCCACCCCGCGATTGTCGACGTGGTGTGGCCGTGAGAGCAAAGATTCTGCGTACGGCCGTCGCGACCGGACGGTCCGCGAACGAACTTCCGGCAGCGCCTCCCGATCAATCCGTACAGGGCATGTCGTCGTACGTATTTCGCTGCGACTCTTCGGGACCCGGCTCGTCCCATTCGTGGCCGGTACTCAACGGCCCCGGTTCTTCGAAGTCCGGCTGCACCGGATCTCGCTCGGCGGGATCGACCTCGATCGTGTCTTCGTCCGCGGCCCACAGCCCATCGATTCGCATGACCCATACTCCTGCGCACCGGGCATACAGCGCGTGTACTTGCCGCGCTCACGCCGTCGGGGGCGGAGGATGACGATGCGACGACCGTACCTGCCGCTGCGCCTTGCCGTCGGTTGATGACGGCGGTAGCCCTCCGATGCGAGTTATCCCCATGGCTTCACACCCCCGATCGAATGCGGCCGTCGCCGCGATGCTGTCTGGCGCGGTTCTCGCGACGACGTCCTTCGCACAGCAGCAGTCAGCGAACCCGTGGGCGAACGTTCGTACGCTGTCACTCGATGCCGAGACCGTTCGTGTCACCACGGGCGCAACGCCCGGCGTCGCGTCGGGTGTGTTCGTCTCGACGGGGTCCGCATCGCCTGCGCCTTCGCCGGCGCCGACCGATGGACGCGCGCTCACGGTGGCCCGGGTGCGTGACGTGGTGCACGCACATGCCGACGAGATTGCTGGATGCGCGGCGGGCGGGGCCAGCAACGGGCGCGTGCACGGAAGCGTCACGTTGCGATTCGTGCTCGATGGTCACGGCAACATTCGCGATGCCGCAGTGCCGCAGAGCACGATGACGTGGTCGGTGCCGCGATGCCTCGTCGCTGCCGTGGGCCGGTGGCGATTTCCGGCGCCGCCGCAGGGGCTGACGGTGGTGGTCGTGTATCCGCTCGCGTTCGTCGGGCCATAGGGCCGCTCAGCGCCAATACGCTTCGCCACCCTGCCACGCGCGATGGATCGGGACCGCCGACGTGCTCTCACGTTCGGCGTCGCGCAGGAGCATCCATACCTGTTCGTGCTCTCGCGGTGTGATCACGCCGTCGGCTGCCGCCGCGCGCGCCGCTGCCATGACGTTGCGTCCGCGCGCTTGAATGTCGGCCAGCGCGTCGGCGGCGAGGCTTTCGTGTTCGACCGCGGACTCGATCCGCGCAGTGAGATCTTCCACGCGTGAACGCGTGCGCGCGAGAAAGAGCCCGGGTGGATCGCGTTCGACCGCGGGCGGCCCGCCACCGCGCGCCATCGGACTCGCACGGGGTGCATCGCGTGATTCGCGCGACGAGAACGGCGGGTCTTCATAGGCACGCACCGGCGATGTGACCACCAGCGACGCAGGGCCCACGCCGGCGGTCGGAATCGGATCGCTCGTGGTCGCCATGCACGACGCCGTCTGGATCAGCGCACACACTGCGAGCGCGAAGCACGCGCGATGCGATCGAGTGTTCACGACATCACTCAGCGCGGGCCGCCGCCGAACGCTTGCGGGTAGCGGTGCTTCGCGTCGCGAAGGTTGTCGAGCAGCGTATCGACGTGGCGACGTTCGTCGCGGTGGATGAACCCGTCGGAGCTGTACTGCGAAATCATTTGTTCGATGTACGCACGGCGCGCGCGCACGTCGCCGAGCGCGGTCTGCGTGAGATCGCCGTGGCGAACGTCCCGCACGACATCGGCTTCGATCTCGTCGGCATCACGACGGATGCGCGACGCGTAGACACCGGGATCGTGCCAGTCACGGCCAGGAATCTCGCCGTCGCCGCGGGTGCTGATCACGGTCGGCGAAGTCACCGTCGTGACGGGCGCGACCGCGAGCCCGGGCGCTTGCACCGAGGTCGTCGCAACCGAGGCCGGCTCGGTCACCACGACCTGGCGATGAGCACCGCAACCGACGGCGAAAACAAAGCTGCAGAGCGCGATTGCGCCGCTCGAAGTCCTTCGGGTCATCACTGCCTCCGCAGAGGGCAAGTGCAGCGGCCGTGCCCGCGACGACGGTCGTGATGGAGTCGATGGGATGACGCGCGATGTGCGCGAGAGGATCAAACGCGTGCGCGCGCGTCTGCGTCAGCAACCGACGTTCGATGAGCGAAGTGAGAGAGCGCGAGGAAGGCGATCGGACGACCGCCCTCGAGGGAGAGCGCGGGCTAGTAGCCCATCAAACCGCAGCAGCGCGAGCAGACGGGCATGAGGCCGTCCTTGCTGATGCTCGAACGGAACTTCACGTACTTCTCGTTGTTCCAGAGATCGAGGATCGAGGTCTCCTTCATGTTGCCCACCACGTAGTCGTGATAGTCGCGGCACGGCGACATGTTGCCGTTCGAGTCGATCTCCGGGTTCTGGAAGATCGAGACGCACTGGTCGTAGCCGAAACGCTCCGAGTGCTTCGTGTAGTACGTGACGAGATCATCGGGCTCGACGAGGTCCGGCAAGATGTAGACCGGCGCCGAGTTCATCGGCTG
>CBIHQZ010000364.1:0-6625 GCA_966212315.1 uncultured Myxococcales bacterium | reverse complement strand
CTTCCCACCCAAGGTCTCGCAGACCGGCGACGGTGAGTGCGCTCGTCGGGGTGTGCGGTCCCGTGGCCTCTCCCGCGTGAACTTTCATCTCGTCGCGGAACACCTGGATACGCCAGTGGGCGTAGTCCGACGCCTCGGAGTTCGTGTCATCGGTGATCGGCACTGCGACCGGCGTGAACTGCCGAAGCATGTCGCCGTACGCGAGGCTCGCATACGTCACGACCGGCTGCGCACCGCGCATGATCTGCGTGAGGTATTCACCGCGCTGCGCGACGGTTCGCCGGCGAATGAGGTTGTAATTGTTGCCGGCTCCATCGGGGATCATTTCCCAGAACCCGAAGCCGAGGCAGTGCAGCAACTCGTGGACGGCCGTGTCGACGAAGTACTGCGGGTGGCTACGGAACTGCGGGAAGATGGCGGGGTTGGTGTTCATCGTGAACACGCACGTCGTCGGAATGGAGTAGCCGTTCGCGGCCACCATGTTGTTTTCCGCGCCTGCCGAACCGAGCAGTTCGACGCCCGCGTCCATCGCGAGCACGGAGACGTTCATGACTTGTTGCGGCGCCGCGGCGAACGGGCTGCGAACGACGGTGCGTTCGAGCATCCGCGCCGCGCCTTCCACGAGCTGCCGGTAGTTCATTCCATTCGGTGCCACGACGGATTCGAAGAACGTCGCGGACGCGCCTTGGTAGTTGAGTTGAAACCGGAACGGTCGCTCCTCGGCGACGGCCGGTGTGAGCACGCTCTCGAGCGTGAAGTTCGCCTCGGCCTTGAACTCATCGAAGACCTCCACGATGTAAGTGCCAGCGGGCAGCCACACGTTGACGCGGCGAACCGCAAGACCGGTCTCGGGGAGCCACCCGTAGATCTCGACCTCGGCGTCTTCGATGATCGTGTTGTTGTTCACGTCGCGTGCGGCATCGAGCCGGCCATTGCCGTTGATGTCCTCGCCGACCCGCACATCCGCATCGCCAGTCAATCCGGAGAGCGTGAGCGCGAGGTAACCGGCGGCGCCGAGCGTGACCCGATAGAACATTCGCGGCGCGTTCGGTCCGACCGTCCCCGTCGCTGTGAAGTCGCCCGACGTGCGCACGAGCGGGTTTGCGATACTCAGCCCGGCGATGCTCGGCGCAAGGGGCGTGGCAGCAGCAGCCATCGGCATCGCTGCGAGCCGCAACGTGTAGTCGGTGTCCGCGCCGAGGAAGTGATCGACCCGCAAGAGATACGTGCCCGCGGGCAGGCCCTGTGCCGAGAGGACCTCGCTCACACCGGCACGCCCGGCGCGGGCGCGCATCAGCTCTTCGTCGCCGCTCACGACACCGTCGTTGTTGATGTCCTGCGCGAGCAGCAGGTCTGCGTCCGCTGACGCGGCAAGACCGTCGAGGATGACGGTCACATCGCTCGCGGCGTCGACTCGGAATCGGTAGTAGTCCACCGGGTCCCGTACGTTCGCGAGGGCCATGTGAACCTGTTCGGTCGAGAGCGCACCGAGATCGAGTGCGTCCGCGGGCGTCGTCCTGCCGTTGCGACGAACACTCGTCGATGTGTTCGTCAGTTGATAGTTCGACGTGCCACGCCCGACGCGACGAACGCGGGCGTAGTAGGTCCCCGGCTGCGCCGTGAGATGCACGTCGTCTGCGGCATCACCGACCGACTCCGTCTCGTCGAGAGTTTCCCCCGGATCGAGAACGCCATCGCCATCGAGGTCCTGGATGAGCGCGAGTTCCGCCGTGCCGTGCCCTTCGGCGAGTCGGATATCCAGCTCGGTCTCCGCGGTGATCTCGAACCGAACGAAGTCCTGATCGTCGCCTTCGCTCACGCTATCGGAACGCAGTACGCCCGCCGTGAGATCGACGGTCGGCGCACTCGACAGATCATCGTCGGCGCTCGTCTGGGCGTCGGGCGCAACGTCTGATGGCTCGGCATCTGTCGTTGCATCGTTCGCCACGATGTCCTTCGGATCCGAGTCCGTTGCGACATCGCTCGTCACCATGTCGCTCGTGGCGGAGTCGGTCGCAGCGTCGGTCATCGTCGCGGTGGGCGTGCATGCAACAGCGCTCGCGGCGAGAACCGCGATGAGGCGCAGATCTGGATTCTTCATGCTGCTCGCGTCCTTCTTTGCGTCGTCTCGCGATGAACGAGCGATCGATCGAGCAATAGACCCACGCGCGCGGATGGGTCGATCACTCATATGAGCGATTGGCGGCATCGCGCGGCCGCGCGATCGTCGACACAACGGCGCGGCCCGAACGGTCGAGAGCCGGTCACCTCGAGGAGAGATACGGATGCGAAACGTTCGAGTCGGCGCGCTCTGCGCGATGTTGGCCCTCGCCGCGATGATTGCCGCCTGCGGCCCCGAAACGTCCGGCAACGACGCCGCCACCAGGACCTTCGCCTGCGGCACCAACACCTGCAACAACGCCACCCAGTACTGCGAGCATCTCACGTCACTCGCGGGCGGCATGACGACCGAGACCTATGCGTGCCAGGCGCTCCCCGCCGGGTGTGCCGGCACGGACTACTGCACGACCTGTCTCTCGGGCATGACGGGCGCGACGGGCTGCGGTGTGTCGAACACCGGCGAGGGCGCTTCGTACACCGTCAGCCTGACCCGCTGAGCCTTCCGGCGGTCGCCGCCACGTGGACGAGTCGCGCGAGGTGCGTGCGGCTCTGCACACCGAGCTTGTGATACACGCGCAGTGTCTGCGCTCGCACCGTGTGGAACGACGTCCCGAGCAGGCTGGCGATCTCTTTGCTCTGAAGACCATCGCTGATCATGAGTGCGACCCGTCGTTCGCGCGGCGCGAGGCCTTCGAACGCGTTGCGGAAGCGCTCGATCTCCGGTGGCTGACTCGGCGCGATGATCGCGGCGCGCGGGGCGTGTTCGTGCGAACGGAATGATTGTGTCACCGCCCATTCCGCGAATCCGAATCCGCGCGCCACTGGCGCGAGAGCGGCGACATCATCGTCGCTGAAGGGTCGTGCGCGCCCGCGACGGAACAAGAACACCAGCCCCACACTCTGCCCTCGGTGCGCGAGTGGCATCGCAAGGATGCTGCGGATTCCCGCGGGGCGGATGGCCTCGGAGTAGACCGCCATGCGTCCCTGTTCGCGCGTCGGGTAGATCAACGTGTCGACGAACGGCGCGCTGCCGCTCGAAAGCGTGCACCAATGCGCGAGGTCGGGTTTGTACCGTTCGCGATGCCGTACATAGATGTCCGTGAAGCGCGGACCTTCGTCGAGGTACTGCGTGTTCGAACCAGCCCAGTGTGCGCCCGGACGCAGCAACGCGCCGTCGCATCCCACGCGTGAACGCAACTCGGTGAGCAATCCGCCGCGGAACTCCGCGGGCGACCCGCACGTGCTCGCCATGTCGAGTGTCCGAGCCAGAAGTGCAGATGTCGTCGTTCCGATGGGCAACGACGAGGAGCGTATCAATGGCATCGCGCTCGCGGAACGTCGATCGAGGCCTTCGCTACATGAAAGGGCGCTACGAATCGCGGCGTGCTGCGGTCGGCCCCGACGGTTGCGGCGCCTCTTCCCGAAGCGTCGAGGAGGCGCGGACTCGTCAGCGAACGAACCGGCCGCTCAGCGTGGGAACGCTCTGGAGGGTCTCGAGCATACGGCGCGCGTAGGCGTCGTTCCCCGCCGTCGTCGGATGGCCGTCGCCCTGGATGATGAATTCGGGGGGCGCGGCAACTGCCGGCACGACGTACACGTCGGGCGCGCCGGCGACACGAGCCCGGAGCATCCCTGCATCGGCCTGATAGCCGAAGAGCAGCAAGGGAGGTCCCCCGTGCGCGCGGCGATCCGCAACGAGACGAGCCAGCTCGCGATCGAGGATCGCCATCGCGCGTGGATCGAACGACCGCGCGATGTGCCGGAAACCATACCAGGCGCTCGCGAAGCCACGACCGAACGCGAATCCCACCAGAGTGAAAGCGCCCACCCGCTCGCTCTCGCGGATCTCGTCTTGAATGCTCCAGTCGGAGAGGTCGTTCGGCAGCGTGAGACAGAGAACGATGAAGTCGGCACCGAGTCGCGATCGGGCGGTGATGTACGAGTCGACGTGTTGCGGAAGGTTGTTTCCCGGGATGCCGAGGTTCAGCACTTCGACGTGTCGCGCCGAGACGAGAGGGCGAAGGTCGGCGGCGAGCTTCTCGGAGATCGATCCGTCCCACGGCAGACCGACGCTCGCGACGAACGAGTCGCCGATGATCGCGCCGCGCAAGGTGCCGGGTTCCGGGCGTTCGGGCCACTCACTCCCGCGAAACCCGCGCGCGTTGATCCGGTACTCGGTGCGCGGCCGTCGAGGATCGGTCTCGATGAGGTGGCCTCGAGGCGCCCATGCGTAGAGCGAGCCGAACCGCGGGGGGTGCGGGCGCCGATCGATGCGGAACGTTGCCGCCAGCGCCACCACGGTGGTGAGCGTGAGAAACAGCACGTCGCGGGCTTTCTTCCGATCGCGTCTCGAAAAGACGAAGGCTGCGATGCTGATCACACAGAACGCAGCGAATGCGACGGGCACCGCGCGGAACGCCAACCCACGAATGCCGAGACTTGCGCCGAGCAGTGCATCACCCGTTGCGCGGCTCGCGAGACCGATGCCGATCGCAAACGAAAGACCGATCGCAAACGGGAGCAGCGGCCGCTTGCGACGACCGACGACGATCAGCGCGATGGCGGCGGCGACCAGCCCGGCGGCTCTGAGAAGGCCGGCAGCGCCGCCGCGCGCGGAAGCATCGACACGCCCACCTTCGTCGCGAGTCGTCGAGTGCGCCTCGTCGGAACTCGCGACGCGCCAGTGGAATGCACTGTCGCGGGCGCGCACTCGCGCCACGAGTGCGTCGGAGAATTCGCGCGGTGGAATGTCACCTTCCGAACTGATCGCAAAGACCGGGGTCGTTCCCAGCGTGCCGGCGCTGCGCAACGGATGGGCGAGAACGATATGGACGTTGGTTTGCGTGGGGCAGTGATAGTTCGCGCGAATTCTCGTCTGCTCGATCGACACCGTGTCGAGCGTGCATCCGCCGATCGGGCCCTCCGTCCCGAGCATCGGACCGACGAGTGACTCCTGCCCCGGAGGCGTCACGAACTCCTCGCCGGTGGCGTGCGCGCGCGACAACGGCAGGAGGGTCACGCATGCCAAAACGAGCGCGACGACGCGTGCCGAATCAGCGCGTGAACGGATAGCGGTCCAGAACGACATGATGAAGGGTCTCCGCGAGCACCCGATGCCCGGCGGCCGTGAAGTGCGCGTTGTCCGATTGATAGAGAGCCGGCTCATCGGGCCGGCGGGCGAGATCGATGGCGTAGTCGAGAACGTCGCGCGGCCTTTCGCCGAGGAGCCGCAAGAGCGTTCGATGGCGTGAGGCGTAGAGCATGCGGGTCGGTTCGACGCCGGAGTACTCGCCTTGCACCGGAAGCAACGCGTAGAGCAGCGGCACGCCCGCGCTCCGTGCGGTTTCGTCGATCGCATCGAAGAGCCGCGCCACCGTTCGCTCGTGCTCGAGCGGCGCGAGGTGACGTGGGCGACAGATGGTCTCGATGCCGCGCTGCGCGAGTTCGCGGTTCGTCCACACAGCGCGAACGAGCATGCTGCGATTCATCGCGTCGATGCAGCGTGCGCCGACGTTCGCGCGAACGAGTTCGCCGTGATTCACCGTGTAGAGCGGCTTGCTCGTGCCCCACGAGAACTCGCGACCCGTCACCTGGAAGTCGTTCCCGGTGAAGACGCCGACGATGATCAACTCGGGGCGCACGTGCGCGATGATGCGACGGAGGTACAGCCAGTACTGATCGATCGAATAGCCCGACACGGCGCCGTTCAACACCTGCCATCCGGGCATCTGCTGCTCGAGAAGACGGACCGCTGTCTCGTCGTCGCGAACACCGTGCCCCATCATGATCGAATCGCCGATCGCGAGGATGCGACGACGATGCGGATCGACCCGGTGAAGCCTCTGTCCGACGACGTCTGCCGGACTGTTCGGCGCCCAGCCGAGGTCCGCATCGCTGCTCGTCGGTCGCATCGACTGCCCACCGATCGTGCGCCGCGCTGCGAAGTCGCGAGTCTCACCGGCCGGCAGCAAAGCCGCTACTCCGAGTGCGAGCACGACCGTCACGACGGTGCTCACGACCGCGAGGGCGATCTGCTTGCGTCGCAGCGGCGCGACGGTTTCGCCCGGCGCGGCGCGCACCATGATTCGCACGAAGAACGTGAGCGCCACCGCGACGATCGCCGTGCTCACGACGAAGAGCCAGGGCGACGCGGTGAACGGCAGGTCCATCGCAACGAGTCCGACCAAGAGACATGCGGCGATGCGGAGCCACCACGCAACGCGGCGCATCCGTGACGGCTTCTCCGTCGTCATCGCACGATGTCCAGTCCGCGAAAGCGCCAGCCGTTCTCGAGGCGATCGAACATCACCGCGCCCTCGACATCGACCTGTTCACCGGCGGCATGATGACCCGGCGCGAAGAGCATCGTGAGCTGGACGTCGTCCATCATGCGATCGACCGTCCAACCGGCTGTGCCCACGCGTGAGCGCCACTGCTGACGCGACAGTACGTCGAGGTCGCCTGTGAACTCCACGCGCGCCGCGAACGGCACTTCGTACAACGG
>CBIHQZ010000363.1:0-6633 GCA_966212315.1 uncultured Myxococcales bacterium | reverse complement strand
GCGAATCCGGTGTCGAGCACACAAGCACTGCTGCTCGTGTCTCTTTCCTGTGACCTGGTTTTCAAAGATCGAGGAGAGCTTCGCTGCCCTCGGGCGATCAGGGATCGCTGTCCCGTTTCCCTGCAGCCTCCCTGGTGGAGGTCGCCGAGATCCGGGCGCCTTTAGACTCACATCGGAGCCCCTCGTGATTTGCGAGGGAGAGAGAGTCTAGGTTGCTGCTTTCTTCGCGTCAACCTTTTTTTCAGACCGTCGCGTCGTTTGCTGCGCCGCGCCGCCCTTCCGTGTGGAGGGGGGCGGAACCTATCCGCGGACCCCTGGGGGGTCAAGCATGATGCGAAACGATTGTTGTTCTTCGCGGAACCGAGCCGAGCTCTCGTGTCCTACGGCATTACGGCAGATCGGGTAAGGTCCGTCGCGATCGATGAAAGTGCTCGCCTTGGATACGTCCACGCTGACCGGCTCGGTGGCGCTGGTCGAGAACGGTGTCGTCGCAGCCGAGATGGTCGCGCGAGTGCGCGCCAATCACAGCGAAGCGCTCCTCCCGATGGTGGATGTCGTCCTCGCGCGCGGCGAACGGACGCTGGCGGACGTCGATCTTCTGGCGGTCGGGATCGGCCCGGGGTCGTTCACGGGCGTTCGGATCGGCGTCGCACTCGCCAAGGGGCTGCGGCTCTCGACGGGGAAGCGGCTCGCGGGCGTTCGATCGCTCGATGCGGTGGCTTCGGCCGCCGTGGGTGCAGAGGGCATCGTCGCCTCGGTGCTCGATGGACGACGCGGTGAGGTGTTCGTCAGTGCGTGGAACGTGGACGCGAATGGCGCGCGGCGCGAGCTGCTCGGTGCGATGAACGGCACGCCCGAGACAATGGCTGCCGAGGTGAGACGAGTCTGTGGCGACGATCGCATCACGCTCACGGGCGATCTCGACGTCGCGTTGTGGACTCGCTTCGAGACGGCGCTCGGCGGGGCGAGCCGGCGATTGCCGAGTGTGGTCGGCGCGCCACTGGCGCGGTTCATCGCGCACGAGGCCGCGGCGGGACGGGCAGTGTTCGATGACGACGATTCGCTCGAGCCGGCGTACGTGCGCGGGAGCGATGCGAAGCTTCCGGGGCAGAGGTAGCGAACAATGCGGGCCGTGGTTCAACGCGTGTCGGAAGCGAAGGTCACCGTCGGCGACGAGACGCGCGGGGCGATCGGTCCCGGCTTGCTGATCTATCTCGGCGTCGGGAAAGACGACGACGACGCGGCGCTCGAATACCTGGCCGACAAGGTGCTCGGCATGCGGGTGTTCGCCGATGCCGACGGCAAGATGAACCTGTCGGTGCTCGACGTGCGCGGCGGCGTGCTCGTCGTTTCGCAGTTCACCCTCTACGGCGACATGCGGCGCGGGCGACGACCCGGGTTCGATCGCGCGATGGCGCCCGACGCGGCGAAGCAGATGTACGACCGGTTCGTCGTGCGCATGCGCACGAGCGGGCTGACCGTGGCCACGGGAGAGTTTCGCGCCCACATGGTGGTGGACGCGAAGAACGACGGCCCGATCACGATGCTGCTCGATAGCGAGCGCGTGTTCTGAGAGGCGATGGAATGATCCGCTATGCGATCCGCGGTGTGACGCTCGAGGACGAAGACGATCTCTGCGCGCTCGCCCATCACTTGAACACGGTGAACCTTCCCGACGATCGCGCGCAGGTGCGGGAGATCGTCGAGATGTCGGTGAAGAGCTTCTCGGGCGCGATCAAGGATCCGCGCCGGCGCGAGTACGTGTTCGTGATCGAGGACCTCGAGGAGCGGCGGGTGATCGGCACCAGCAAGGTCATCGCGCAGCTCGGTCGACGCGAGGCGCCGTACATCTATCTCGACGTCATCACCGAAGAGAAATACAGCTCGACGGTCGAGCGGCACTACGTCCACACGGTGCTGCGCATCGGGTACAGCTACGAGGGCCCGACCGAGATCGGTGGATTGATCCTGCTTCCCGAGTCGCGCAGTGCGCCCGAGAAACTCGGACTGATGATCTCGTACGTGCGGTTCATGTTCATGGCGATGCACCGTGGACTGTTCCGCAACGAGGTGGTCGCGGAGCTGCTGCCGCCGCTCGAAACCGATGGCACGTCGCTCTTGTGGGAGGCGCTCGGTCGCAAGTTCACCGACATGACGTATCTCGAGGCCGACCTGCTTTCGAAGCGGAACAAAGAGTTCATCAAATCGCTTTTCCCGAACGGCGACATCTACGCGACGCTGCTACCCAAGGACGCGCAGGCGGTGATCGGGCGGGTCGGACGCGAGACGCGCGGCGTGGAGAAGATGCTGCGGCGCATCGGGTTCCAGTACTGCAACCGCATCGATCCGTTCGACGGCGGGCCGCACTTCCGCGCGACGACCGATGAGATCGCGCTCGTGAAGCGCTCGCGACGCGCGAAGGTGTTGGCGGTGGTGGCGCACGCGACGGGGCAGAAGAGTCTCGTCGGGGTGCAGTTGAAAGAGGCGCCGTTCTTCCGGTGCGTCGCGCAGCCGACACAGATGCACGACGAAGAGAACGTGACGGTCGGGCGCGAGACGGCGGCGGCACTCGGGGTCGAGGTCGGCGACGAGGTGTGGGTGCTGGGGTTGGATTGAGTGGGGAGAGCGGGTGTGGCGCTCGAAGGCGGTCTACGCCTGCCGGCAACTCCTTCTGCATAGCCTGCGCTCGCTGAGATCGAGTGCGTGCCGCTCCGCACGTCGAGTACGGGGGTCGACCCCACGCGGGCCCTGCTCCGCACCCGGCGCCCGGGGGTTCGCCCCCGTGCGCGCTCTGTGCCCCGCACCTCGCGTCATGGGTTTCACCCCGATCCTCATGGCGCCAGCACGCCGTGACGGGGGGTCGCTCCCCTCGCCCGTGCCGTGTCGCAGCCCGCGCCACGCAACATCTCCCGTCACCGCCCGAGAAAGGGAGTCACGCACCCGCATCCGACCGATTCCCCGACGCCACCAGGAGCATGCCATGCCCGTTGAAACACCCGCCGCCGCGACCAGTCAGCCGATCGGGCGCCTCGCGGAGGAGAAGATCGGGGGCGACGCAGCGCTCGAGCGCGTTCGAGCGCGGCTCGCGCAGTACGGGGCTGCCGAGATCCTGGCGGTGAACGGCGATATCCCCGTGATGGCCACCATCGCCTTCGGTGCGCTCCCGGACTGCGAACGATTTCGAACCGAGTTGGCCGCGCTTCCGGGCTGCCTCGACGCCCTCGACGCCCTGCACGATGCTGCGAGTGCGGCGGTGGAAGCGGACACCCGCTTCGCAGTGGCGTCACGGCCGCGCGATCGCACCGGAGCGCTCGCGAACGAATGCATCCGCGCACGACGTCTGCTCGCCACCGCCCTTCTCGCGCTCTCCGACCACGGGTTCTTCGATGGGAAGAAAGTGCGAGAGAGCCTGTTGGGGAAGAGTCGACCGGCGATCGCGCGGGACGTCATCACGCTGGCGACGTTGTTCGAGCTGCGCTGGCACGACGTGCGGGGGCGTACCGCCGTGACCGAGGAGATGCTCCGCGGCGCGCGAGTGCTCGCCGAGCAGTTGATGGATGCGGTCGGCGCGAAGACACACGGTCCGATCGGGCGCGATGCGGCGGCGGATCTGCGCGATCGCGCGTTCACGTACTTCGTGAAGACCTACGACACGGTGCGGCGCGGTATCCGGTTCGTTCGCGACTCGGTCGGCGATGCGGAGCGGGTGGCGCCGTCGTTGTGGTCGTCGAACAAGCGCGCGCCGCACGGGAAAGCTCGGGGCGTGAGCGGTGGCGCGCGGACCGATCAACCAGCGGTGATGCACCTCGGCGAGAGCGCGGGCGGACGCGTGGACCTGACGGCGAGCGTTCGATCGAGAACGACCGCTGCGGACGCTCTTTCAGAAGGGCGCGATGACGCGGTCGTCGCAGCCCGCGATGCAGACGCAGAGCCGGTCAGGATCCGCGTCGATGCGACCGACGCAGATGGCGTGACCGGCGAGCGCGCAGTGGAAGGGTACCGAACGTCCGCATGTGAACTCGGTCGGGGGTCGCTGCGACGGCGCGAACCTTCAGCCCAACACGCCAGGTACGGACGCGTCGATGCGGACGCGGTGAAGGACATCGCATCGACGGCGAACGCGGGCGTAACGGACGCCGCTCGCGAATAGGCGAGTCCATGCTCACGCAGCCATTCACCGCGCGCTGCCCGCGCGAAAGGTGAACCGCGGTGGTCGCGAATCGATGGCGTGTAACCTCGCGTCCCCATGACCGACGAACTCGCTTCCACCATCGTTCGCGCCCTGCACGACGCGGCGGCGCAAGCACGCGCCAAGCTCGGCGGGTGGCTCGCCGATCCCGAGACGCGCGCGACGGTCACGCCCGAGGACTTCGCGGCGCTCGTCGTGGCACCGAACCCGTGGACGGAGCGCCCTCCGGCGTATCTCGCGCGAGCGGGGCAATGGGCGTACGTCGTCACCGCGGTGGTCGTCGCGCACCGCGATGCGAGCCTCGTTCATGCCGCGCGTCTCGCGGCGCTCGTGGACGACGGGGACTTCGAAGATCCCTTCGTCGCGCACTCGATCCTCGATCGATGGTCCACCGCGCATGGCGCGATCGACGCGACGCAGCTGCGGCGTGCGTTCGAGGAACAACGGCTGCCCACCGACGGGGTGCTCGGACTCGCACTCGATCTCGGTGCGCGCGTGACCGCCGCGTCGATGGCGACGCTTCTCGAAGACGAGGCCGGACGCGTGCCCGAGATGCTCGAGGCGACGCAAGCGTGGCTGCGCAATCGGCGACGGGTGCAGCTCGTTCGAACGGTCGAACACGGACCGGTCTCCGCGCGACTCGCCGACGCGCTGGTGCCCTACGCACTCCACGCGCCGCGTGAGCTCGCGCCGAAGTTGCGGCGCGCGTTACGGAGCGTTCCGACCGCGCGCATCGCCGAGATCCTGGCGAGCACGAACAAGGACGACCGTGCCGCGGCCGTCGAGTGGCTGTCGGAGCGGCGCGATCCGACGGCGGTGCCCGCGTTGATGGCGGCGATGAAGAAAGACAAGAGCGAGGCGGTGCGCGCAGCGTGTGTGGGTGCGCTCGAAGCGTGTGGCACCGAAGCGCCGATCGACCGTGCGGCGCTCGAGAAAGACGCGACGAAACTGCTCGCGAAGGGATGGCCCGAGGCGCTCGCGTTTGTCGATCACGACACGCTCCCGACCTTGCGTTGGAAAGACGGCGCCGACGTGTCGCGCGCGATCGTCGACGCGTGGTTGCTCGCCGCGTATCGCGCGAAAGACCCCGACCCCTCGCCTCTCGTGACGACGCTGGCCGCGCGGATGGAGCCCGAAGGCGTGCGGGCCTTCGCGCGTGCGGTGCTCGATCGGTTCATCACGTGGGACACGCGCATTCCGACCGACCTCACCGACGAAGAGAAACAGCGACTGGAGTTCGCGCTGAACAACTTCGCGGACGATCAGAGTGCGGAGGCGTTGCTCGCACGGCCCGATGCGAAGAACTACGGACTCCCGACGCGTTCGGGGGTCGCGGAGAAAGGCGTGCTCGGTGTCGTCGCGGCGTTCGGCGGCGCGGAGCTGGTGCCGACGATCGAGGCGTACGTGAAGACGCATCGCGGATTCCGTTCGTCGCAGTGCCGCGCGCTGCTCACAGTGCTGTCGTGGATCGACGATGCACGCGCGACGCAATCGCTGCTGCAGATTGCGTCGCGGTTTCGCACGCCGGGCATCCAGAAAGAGGCGCGCCTGCTTGCCGATGCGTTGGCGGCGCGGCGCGGATGGACGGTGGCGGATCTCGCGGATCGCACGGTGCCGACCGCGGGGCTCGACGACGACGGCACCCTGACGCTGGTGTACGGACTGCGCGTCGGCGAGGGCGAAGACGCGACGATCGACGAGACGCGGCGCTTCGTGGCGTCTCTCGATTCGGCCGATGCGCTGGTGTTGAAGGACGCGGAGGGCGCGGTGGTGAAAGCACTGCCGGATGCGCGCAAGGACGAAGACGAAGCGGTCGTCGCCGAGGCGAAGAAGCGCTTCGCGGCTGCACGCAAGGACGTCAAGACGCTGGTGGCCGCGCAGCGTGAGCGATTGCACGAGGCGATGCTGGGAGAGCGTCGCTGGCCGGTCGCGGAGTTCCAGCGCTACGTCCTCGATCATCCGGTGCTGGGACGACTCGCGCGGCGCGTGCTCTTCGCAGCGTTCGACGGTGAACAACTGGTGGCGTCGTTCCGCCCGACCGACGACGGGAGCTTCGCCGGTGCGAACAACGAGACGGTTCACCTCGCGGCGAATGCGCACGTCGGTTTGCTGCACTCGCGCTACCTCACGCCGGCGCTGGAGGCCGCGTGGGGTGAACACGTCGCGGACTACGAGATCGTGCCGCTGTTCGCACAACTCGGTCGTGTGCGCGCACCGGCGGAATGCATGGCGGGGAACCACCTCGTACCGCCCGATGCGGGCACCGCGAACGCGATGAAGGTGCGCTCGCGCGCGAAGAGCGCGGGGTACTCGGAAGTGCGTGGTGATGGCGGTTGGATCACGTCGTTCACGAAGAGCCTGCCGACGCTGGGGCGCTCGTTGGTGATCGACGTCGAAGGGATCCAGGCGATGCCGGAGCCGAAGGACACGGTGGCGGTGACAGG